>JBIPME010000353.1:0-3149 GCA_044369275.1 Rhodoferax sp. | reverse complement strand
CCAAACCACCATCGGCGTCAAAGGCCTGTCTGCGCGCACCCTGCGCGCCTTGTACAACGCCCGCAACTGCATGGGGGCTGCATTTCGCAACGACCCCGTCAACCGCGCCACCTTTGTGCAAATCCTCATGCACCCCGTTGGCATCACCCATGCCATGCGCCTGATGAACCAAACCTCGGTGCTCGGGCGCTACCTGTGGGTCTTTCGCCGCATCGTGGGGCAAATGCAGCACGACCTGTTCCACGTCTACACCGTGGACCAACACACGCTCATGGTGCTGCGCAACATGCGGCGCTTCTTCATTGAAGAACATGCGCATGAATACCCCCTGTGCTCGCAACTCGCAGCCGGCTGGGACAAACCTTGGCTGCTCTACATCGCCGCTCTGTTTCACGACATTGCCAAAGGCCGTGGCGGCGACCACTCCGAACTCGGCACCCTCGAAGCACGGCGCTTTTGCAAACAGCATGGCTTTGTGGCAGAAGACAGCGAACTCATCGAATTTTTGGTGCGCGAGCACTTGAGCATGAGCCGCATCGCCCAAAAATCCGACCTCAGCGACCCCCACGTCATTGCCGACTTTGCCAAACGCGTGGGCAGCGAACGCAAGCTCACCGCGCTCTACCTGCTCACCGTGGCCGACATCCGAGGCACCTCCCCCAAAGTCTGGAACGCATGGAAAGGCACCCTCCTAGAAAGCCTGTACCAATACACCAGCCGCAACCTCGGCGGACACGCCCCCGACCCGCAAGCCGAAGTAGAAGCACGCAAACGCGAAGCCCTGGTCCAAGTGGCGCTGTACGCCCTGCCCTTTGAGGCCCACAAACCGCTCTGGGACACCTTGGACGTCAGCTATTTCATGCGCCAACAGGCCAACGACATCGCCTGGCACACCAAACAACTCTCGCGCCACGTCGCCACCCCCAGCCCCATCGTGCGGGCACGCCGCTCGCCCGCGGGCGAAGGCCTGCAAGTGCTGGTCTACACCCAAGACCAGCCCGACCTGTTTGCCCGCATTTGCGGCTACTTCGACCAAGGCGGATTTGGCATCGTAGACGCCCGCATCCACACCAGCAAAACCGGTTACGCGCTCGACACCTTCCAAGTCGTCACCTCCCTGGACATCGAAGAACACTACCGCGAAATCACCGCCATGGTCGAAAACGACCTGGCCTTAACCATTGCCAACGCCGCCCCGCTGCCCGCCCCTGGCAAAGGCCGGGTCTCGCGCAGAGTCAAAAGCTTCCCCATCGCCCCACGCATCAGCCTGCGGCCCGATGAAAAAGGCCAACTCTGGCTCCTAAGCATCTCCGCCAGCGACCGCCCGGGCCTGCTCTACTGCATTGCCCGCATCCTGACGCGCCACCACATTACTGTGCAGCTTGCCAAAGTCATCACCCTGGGCGAACGCGTAGAAGACATCTTCCTCATCCACGGCCCTGAACTACAACATAACCGCGCACAAATCGCCATTGAAACCGAACTTTTAGAAACACTCAGCGCCAACTAAACACCATCGCCCAGCCCCACGCAGCCCCATCAGGCCCGGGACTTGGCAAACCGAATAAGATCAGCGGTTTGCATTTTTTGAAAAAGGTTACTCATGGCACGCATGGTTCATTGCATCAAGCTAGAAAAAGAAGCCGAAGGGCTTGACTTCGCCCCCTACCCCGGCGAATTGGGCAAACGCATTTGGGAGAGCGTCAGCAAAGAAGCCTGGGCCGCTTGGCTCAAACACCAAACAATGCTGGTCAACGAAAACCGCCTCAACCTAGGCGACCTGCGGGCACGCCAATACCTGGCCCGCCAGATGGAAAACCACTTCTTCGGCGCGGGTGCCGACGCCGCACAAGGCTACGTCCCCCCCACCAACTAAGTTGCCCTCCAGCTGATTCATTTCACCCCTCGCCTTCAACACCTCCATCGCATTCGTCCCATTCGTCGCATCCAACCCATGGGACACTGGACCGTACTCGATACAGACTTTGGCAACGCTGCCGCCCTATTGCGGCTGTGCACCAGTTGGTCAAGTTGGTCCCAAGGGCGCAATGCGACCCATAGGGTAAGTGGGGTAAATGAGATACGTGAGATACGTGGGATAAGTGGGGTAAATGAGAAACAGGGCTCTCACGAATACACAGCACAGGCCCACCCGCAACCACGCTGCGAACAAGGCCTGCTGCACTGCGTGGGGGTGTTGAACACCGCAACCGCCGCAGCCCTGCCCGCGTTGCTGCGCACGGCAACGGCAGACACCAACTTGGCCGACTTCGCGGACTTGCTACAAGCTTTAACGCAGGCCTTGGCGCAGACTTGCGCCGCCTTAACTTCCGAGCGATCTTCCGAGCGATCTCCAGACCCCGCTTGCGGCTTAACGCCCACCGCAACCGCAAGCTTTCATCGCATCGTCTTGCAAGACAAGCAACTCTCTTTAACCCTGTGCGTGGGCGCCAAGGCAGAAAGCCCCACCCAAAACCCCACAGAAAGCCTGCTCAAAACCCTGGCGGAACTCCGCATCCAAGCCGACACCATTTGGGCGCCCCACCCCGCGCAACTTTGGGACCGCTGGGGCCTCAAAGCATTAAGCAAACTATGCCGCAGCGGCACGCAGGTGTACCTCCCCTTGCAGCACAACGCCCAAGTCCAGGTCCACGACTTGGAATTTGTAGGACTGCACCCCGTTCCAAATATCCCAAACACCCCAAGCAACGCAAACAACGCAAACAACGCAAACAATGCAAGCATCCCAACACCCCCGAACGAAACCAGCGCCCAAGCCACTTCGGCCCCTGCCGCCTGGCAGCAGGTTTGCGAATTCCGCCCCCCGTGGAAAACGGGCACACGCCGCGTCAATACGCCCCATGCACCCGCCGCCCTGCACCACTGCGCCGTCATAGGCGCAGGCCTCTCGGGGGCCAGCGTGGCCTACGCCTTGGCCCAGCGTGGCCTGCAAGTCACCGTGCTAGACCAACACCCGCAGGCCGCACAAGCGGACCATGGCCTGCCCGTAGGCATCTTTTCGCCCCACACCTCCGCCGACGACAGCCCCCTCTCACGCCTGTCACGCAGCGGCATTCGCCTGCTCCAAGGGCATGCGCACGCCCTGCTCCAACACGGCCAAGATTGGGCGGATTGCGGCGTCCAAGAAC
>JBIPME010000352.1:0-3159 GCA_044369275.1 Rhodoferax sp. | reverse complement strand
CGCCCCCCAAGTCGCCCCCCAGCCACAGCAAAGCACCCCAGGCCAGCGCCGTGCCCAAGGCGATGCCCAGCACACTGCCCACCAAGCCCAGCAACACCGATTCAGCCCACACCAAGCGCTGGCGTTGCCGCCCATCCAAGCCCAACACACCCAACAACGCGAACGCGCCGCTGCGCTGGGTCACACTCAAACTCAGCACCGAAAACACCAAAAACGATCCCGTGAACAAAGCCACCAAGGCCAACACCGTCAGGTTGACGCGGTAGGCCCGCGACAGCTGGCTCAGCCGCGACGCGTTATCGCCGGGCTGCTGCAGCACCAACGCCTGGGCAGGCGGACCCGCCATCCAAGCGCTGCGGCGAATCTCGTCAAACACACTTTGCACATGGCTGCCGGGCTGCAAACGCAGGTCAATCCGGCTCAGCTCGCCGGGCCGCTGGCTGGCGTCTTGCAAAGCCGCAATATCCATCACCAGCAAAGGCCCGCCCGGCTGCGCCAGCTTGCCCGCAGGGCGCAGCTGCACCTGCTGCAAGCCCGTTTGCAATGTAATCTTTTGCCCCGCTTGCGGTGCCAAAGCCAGCTGCGCCGCCGGATTCAAAAACACCGCATCCGAGGCAAACAAATCCAGCCGATCACCCAGCGGTTGCAGCGCCAAAGTCGGCTGCAAAGGCCCCCAGGCCAGCGCATCCACACCCCACCAACGCAGCACCACGCGCTCGCCCTGGGCAGTGTGAGAAACCGCTTGCAACTCCAGCACCGGGCTGGCAAAACGCACCGCCGGATGCGCCCTTGCCGCCTCCAGCCAGCGGTCGTCCAACACCCCTGTGGCGCTGCGCAACTGGGCATCGGGCTCGCCATTGGCGGTTTGCACCGCCGCTGAAAACTCTGACAACGCCGCCGCGTTAATCAAATGCACCGACAAAGCCAACCCCACCCCCAGCGTCACCGCCAACACCGCCACGCTGTGACGCCAAGGATGCAGGCGCAGCTCTTGCCAAGAAAACGTGCGTAACAAAGCCCACACCACTGGCCACGCCACCGAAACGTTGTTGCGCTTCATACCCTGCGCACGCCATCGGGACGCAAACGCACCAGTCGATCCGCCTGCTCGGCCACGGCTGCGCTATGGGTTACCACCACCAAAGCGGCCCCCTGCTCACGCGTTTGCGCCAACAACAAGGCCATCACCTGCCCTGCCGTAGTGGGGTCCAAATTGCCCGTAGGCTCATCGGCCAAAATCACCGGCGGGCGATGCACCAAGGCCCGGGCAATGGCAACGCGCTGCAACTGCCCGCCTGACAAGGTTTGGGGCAACCTGTCGCCCAAGCCCGCCAGGCCCACCGCATCCAACAAATGCGCCACCCGTTGCGGATCACTTGCGCCCATCAACACCAAAGGCAGACCCACGTTTTGCGCCACACTCAAATGCGGCAGCACATGGAATGCTTGAAACACAAACCCCAGCTGCCTGCGCCGCCATGCTGCGGCCTGCGGCTCGCTCAAATCGGCCCAACTTTTGCCCATCAAATGCACACTACCCGCATCCGCCGTATCCAAGCCCGCAAAACAGTTGAGCAACGTTGACTTGCCCACCCCCGAATCCCCCACAATCGCTAAAAACTCCCCCGGCATGACCGCCAGTTGAACCTGTGAAAAAACCGCTGTGCCCCCGTACGCTTTGCGAAGCCCCTGTACCGCAAGACAGGCATTGGATGTGGAAGTAAGTTCAGACATAAAAAAGCAAATAAAGATAGGCGTATTCTGCCTGCGTCTATTGCGCTTACTTGCATTCTGCTTACCGACGACAAGCCCGCATCACAAAGTGATTTCACCCTCCCCCTCCAAACCGTCGACCAGTGCGATGTGTCCTTCCGAGTGGGCTTGTCGCAGCGGCAAGAGGGCTTGGTATTGCGGACTTTGGTACCAGGCCTGTGCCGCCGCACGGCTAGGGAATTCGATAACAACACGGCGAGTGCCTTGAGAGTTGCCTTCAAGCTGCGTCAAAGTGCCGCCCCGAACCACGTATTTACCACCGTATTGCGCAACCGTGTCGGGAACTTTTTGCCCGTACGGCCCATACCCTTCGGGGTTATGGACGTTAACTTCTCCAATGATGTAGGCTTTGGCCATGGTGCTCCTTTGGTGTGGGGTTACAAAAATAAATTGGTTACCTTTGGCAAAAAATGCTCTGTCAGTTGCAAATACTTAAAAATTTACAAATAGCAGCAACAATGCAAATATATTTTTTCATTTAAAACAGCTTAAAATATTGCACAGTTGAATTTTTAATATTTTTAATACATCGAATAGCAAATTTAAATTCATTATCCATGGTTTCAAAAAACACCAATACTAGGCAATACTCAGGCTGCTAACCCACCCAACTCCACCACATCCCTGAACACCACATCCTTGGACAGCGCAAAGTGTTTGCGCACACAAGCACGGCCCAGTCGGGGTTGTAGCTGCCCAGCGGGGTCGGGATTTTGAAGCGGCTGGGCAGTTTGAAGAAAAAGCGCACCCGTTCGTCGTCGCTGCAGTCTTGGGCAAACTTGCTTTCCACGGTGCTGTCGGTCAGCACGCATGAAAACGCATCGCCCAATTCGGTTTTTTGCTCGTCCAGCGGCTGCGCCTGCAAGATGGTTTTGCGCACAGGCGAAGTCAGGTCATTGGCAGCGGGCGGGTACACGCTGCTTTGGTAGGTCTCCACCTCGTCCCACAGCGTCATCTCGTAACGCTGGCCGTTGATCTCGTGGTACTCAATGCCCGCCACCAGCAAGGCCTGTAAGCTGTTTTTGATGGCCGCAATGGCAGTGTCCAGCAAGGCCTGCGGGTTGATGAGCAACTCGGCCAAACGGCCCGATCCGTCCAGAATGGCGAACAGCGTGGCCCGTGACAGGTGCACACGGTTCTGGATGTAGGCATACACGTCGGGCACCGTCACGTTGTAGCCCTGCACCGCAGTTTGCGCCACCCCCGCTCGCACGCCAGACCAGAGACCCCAGCCTTGGTCACACTGCTGGCCTGGTCGCTGTCGTTACCAAAACCCACGCTAGTGGCACCCGCGCTGGTGCCCAGAATGTGGCCCTGCACCTTGCCTGCTTGCACCATCGCCCCCGCTGTTGAGTACCGCAAGTTTGCCTTTGACTTGGGTGTTGT
>JBIPME010000351.1:0-3162 GCA_044369275.1 Rhodoferax sp. | reverse complement strand
CGCTGCCTCTGGCAGAGATGGCGATGCCGAAATTACTGGCATTGATGTCCACAGGCCCCCAAGTCTGTCCCCAAAGATCGGTTACGCCGCCATAGGGTTGGGGTATGTCATTGAGCGGGTAGAGCGAGGCGTTCGCTCTGTTTTGCCCCACCAAAATGCCGTTTTTCACGATTTTGACGTCGTTGTCATACACGTTGAAGTCGGCGCTTCGTTTGGATTCGACATAGATGCCCGTAATGACAGAGCCCAAGGGAATGGCAAACCCAAAGCTGTTGCACACCAAATAGTTGCTCACAGCCACGGGGTTAAAAGCGCCCGGTGGAAATGTGGCAAAAGCTTTCAGGTTGTTCAGTGTCTGCGCTGCATACGCGCTGTTCCAGGCGACGCTTCCAACACCACCTTGGTTGAAGCAAACACCGGGCAACTTCACCGCCTGCGCCGCAAAAGAAGACGCGGGCGAAGCGCATGCGATCAAAGCCAATGCGAAAAAATAGAACCCACGGCCCGTTTTTTTAAACAAATCAAATACGCGCATTTTGTATCTTCAGAGAGGAAAGTGAAAAATTACGCCGCTAAACTGGGCATCAACTTGGGGCATCAACTTGGGGCATCAACTTGGGACGTTGCTGCAGCAGTTGGCGTAGCAACTACTTTGCGATTTTTTTCCGAAAGCTGCGTGGCTTCATTTTTTGCAAGGTACGCAATGAACTCGGCCTCTCGCAGGGGTTTGCTGTACAAATAGCCTTGGAATTCATTGCACCCCAATTCGCTGAGCAGGGCTTGCTGTGCGGGGTCGTCCACAAACTCAGCGACCACTTGCGCGCCTTGTTTGCCGCCCAAGATGGCGATGGTGCGAATCACGTCGGCATTGACCTGGTTGGTCAGCACCTCGCGCGTCAGGCTGCCATCGATTTTGATAGCACTGACCGCAAAGCGTTGCATGTAGTACAGGGACGTGAACCCCATGCCAAAGTCATCCATGGACATGCTCACGCCCAAAGCGGAGAGCTCGTTCAAGTTGATCTTGGACTGCTGCGTGGTGGAAATGGAGCGGCCTTCTGTAATTTCCAGCTCTAGTTCTTGCACCGAAACACCATGGGTCTTTAAGCAGCTGCGCACAATGCGCACGCAATCGGGGTCTTCGAGCTGCACAGGGGAGAGGTTGACCGATATTTTGAGGTTGTAGCCCAGCGCTTTCCAGCGATTCAAGGCAGCACAGGCCGCATCAAGCGTCCACCCGCCAATGCGATTGATCAGATCACTTTCTTCGGCAATGTTAATCAGTGCCGCTGGGTTAATGTGGCCATGGACCGCATGGTTCCAGCGTATCAGAGCCTCTACGCCGCAAACCTTGCCCGTGCGGTCGTGCTTGGGTTGGTAGACTTGGTACACACGGTCCGTGCCCAAGTCGCGTTCAAAATTATTGTGCAGTGCGCGGGCAAAATCCGCCAGCCTGCCCGTGCGCTTGAGCAAGCTAGAGGTAACAATTTGCGGATTGGCAAACGCCAAAATCGCAAACTTGAGGGCTGCGCTTTGGCTTTCCATGCGCTGCACTTCCAACTTGCGCACAAACGGCAAGTAGAGCAGCACACTGGCGGCCAAACCGCTGGCTTGCACCAGCACGCCAGACCAGCCCCCGCTGAGCAAATAGCCCGACACAAAGAGCGGTGTATTCCACGGCGTGGCGCTGCCGGTCAAAGGCATCCAACCCACATGGTGGGCCACTAAGGCCATGCCCAGCGAAACCAAGGGTGCTAACAAAAAAGGCAGCAGCATGGTGGGGTTCAAAATAATGGGAATGCCAAACAAAATAATTTCATTCACATTCACCACCGCAGGCAAGATGGAAATGTAGCCCACGCGTTTGAGCTGCAAATCTTTGCAGAAAAAAATCAGCACCACAATCAGGCCCGCAGTCGCCCCAGAGCCGCCTAGGTGGGCAAACGCATTCATCAAAGAGGGACTCGCCAACATCGGGTGGTACACCACGCTGGCCTCGGCAATCAACCAACCCAACTGCCCCTCTACCAAATTAGACCCGTGTATGCCCAAGATCCACAAGCATTGCTGCACAAACACCAACAAGGGCGCAATCACTTCCGTTTGCCAAAACCAAGTGGGGGCCCCGTTCAAGCTGTGCACCAACCACGAAGAGAGCGATGTCCCCAGATCATTCAAAACAAACAAGACCCCAAAAACCATCGTGGTCGACAGCACCCAAGGCAGCACCAAATCCATGGCCTGCTGAAACAAAGGGTTGAAGTCCAAGCTGAATCGGCTGTTGCCTGACGGTAGCCAGTGGTTCACCAACCGCAGGGACTCCACCGTCACAATGCCCACCGCGATGCCCAAAAACAATGCCTGGTAGCCCAGCACTTGCGCCATCGAGGCCCGCGCCGCCAGTGGCGAAATACAGGCAAAGAAATTCACCAAACACAGCAAACTGACGAAAATCGTCGAAACGTGCCGATTGTTGTTAGCCCCAGACAAAATATACAAACGGCTACCCACCGTCATGGCCAACGCCAAGCCCATTACGCCCGCAGTGGCGCCACTTAACTTGGTTACAAAATACATCAAACCATCTTGGAAACTGGGCGGGAAATAATCCATCACCCCCCATTGCGGCAACTGGCCCAAGATCGTGATGCAAACACCCAAAATGGAAAGCGGCAGCAAAAAAGTAAAGCCTTCGCGTATAGCCGCCAACCAAAACCCCATGTGCACACGCGCAGCGCGCTGGTACGTTTGCAATCTGGGCAAAATCGGGTTGAACATGAATTAAAAATCGCCTTTATTTTTTTACAAAATGGCTTGGGTTGTGGGTAACACCCCCCCTCAAAGCCGTCAAAAACAACCCGCTTTGGCCGCCCAACAAATGCTAAATTCAACAAAATCGGCACCCCTCCTAGGGTAAACGCTAGTGACAGCGCTTGGGGGGAATGTTGTTAATTTGCCAAGCGCAAAGCCCCGCCTTTGGCACCTATAAGCCCGCCAAACCTAAAAACCCAACACCAGCCTTGTGTGGCCCCGCAGCAAAACACCACCCTGCCCTGTGGCACCGGAGGTGCTGGGTAAAATGCAGCCATCTTTACCCCGCACGCTGCGCATTTAACTGGCACCGTGTTTTAGCCCCGGACCCGCATGAACACCACCCCCGCC
>JBIPME010000511.1:0-3163 GCA_044369275.1 Rhodoferax sp. | reverse complement strand
AAACTCTAGCGCGGGCAGGCCCAAGAGTTCGGGCATGGCGGCGCTGTGGACGGTGAAGGTGCGGGGCATTGCGGTCTGCTAGTGCGAACAGGGGTGGGGTGGGTCTGTTGGCTGGGGAGCATAGCATTAAAAATTTTTTGTGCTGCAATGGGGATGATTTTTGGGTTTATATGGGGTTTTCCCTGTGTCTTCAATACTTGGCCACAGTGGCATCAGCGTGTGCCAGCGTGTCGAAGAGGGGGCTTAACAGCCTTGGTGGGGCGCAGGTCTTGCGTGTTGGGTTTTAACGTGAAAGAACTTTCATGCTACGGGGCGCAGGCTTCGCGTGCATGAAAGTTAGGTGGCTTGTTAGGGCGTGTTGCTTGCCGTCTTGCGTGGCGTAGGCGCGGGCTCGGCCAGGGCGCGTAGCAGGGCGCGGTTGACTTCTTGGGGGGCGATTTGGTGGGTTTTGCAGGCTTGGCGGATGGCGTGGGTGCTGCCGCTGCCCAAGGCGCTGGCGGTTTGCAGCCAGGCCAGGTAGGGGCCGCGTTGGCTGGTGAGGGCGCTGGTGATGCGCCCGGAGATGGGCAGGGTGCTGAGGGCGCTGGCCAGGGGTTGGTCTAGCAAAGCGTCGATTTGGGAGAAGATGCCGCACAGGAAGATGTCGCGGCGCAGGTCTTCTTGGATGCCGACTTGGGCCAGGTTTTCCATGATGCGCGCGCGCAGCACCATGCTGGCGCGAATGGGTTCGAGGTTGGGGTCTTGGCTGGCGTTTTGTGCTTCTTGTTGCAGCCATTGGCGCAGGTGGCGGTAGCCTAGGGCGATGAGTGCGTCGCGCACGCTGCCTACGGCCTGGGGGAGCGCGAGTGCGGCGGAGTTGGCGTGGCGCAGGAAGCGGTAGGTGAGCAGGGGGTCGCGCCCTAGGCGGTGTTCTACGGTGTCTAGGGTTTGGTCTTGGTCGACGGCATCTATGGCGTCTTGCAGCAGGGCGTAGGAGGGGTGGATGCGTTGGCCACGGTAGCGGTGCAGTATGTCTTCGCCAGGCCAGCCGACGTGGCCGCTGATGTGTTGTTGGTCGAGTGCGTATTCGAGCAGGGCTTGGTTTTCTAGGCCTTGGTAGAGCGCGCCGCTAATGACGGGGCTAGTAACTGGGCTGGTAACGGGACTGCTAACGGGGCTGCCAGGGCCGTGGGTGGCGTGGGTTTGGGCAGGGGCGGGGTCGCTGGGGTGGTGTGCGCTGTGCGGGGGGTATTGCAGGCGCAGGGTGGCCAGGGTTTGGGCGATGGTGAGGCTGTTGAGGGTTTGGGTGAAGAGGTCGTGGGGGGCTTGCGGGGGCGTTTGTCCGGGAGCGCCGCACCAGACCATGCGCAGGCCGCGGGCGTGGGCGTGCGTGAGGCGCTGGGCGATGTCGGGTTCTTGCAGCCAGTGGGATTGCACTTCCAGGGCCAGGCTGTGGGCAGGCAGGTGGGCCAGGCAGTCTTGCAGGAGGCTGGCCGAGCCGGGGCTGAGCAGGATTTCGCGTTCAGCATGCGGCCAGTGGCTCAGGATGGCGTCGAGCAGGTGGCGGGCGTCTACCGCGGTGGTGCGTTCGCTGTCTACGCACAGCCGCACGCCGCTGCGCTGGCGCTGGGGGCTCCATACGACTTGGTAGCCTAGGGTGACGCTGCCGAGGATGCTGCTGGGGGCGCTGCTGTGCATGGAGTGGTGCTGAGGTGGGTAGGGCTGCGGGTGGCTGGGTGGGTTGTTTTAGCGCATGTAGTCAAAGAGGGAGAGTTTTTGGATTTGGGCGTAGGACTGCAGGGCGGCTTGGTAGGCGGTTTGTTGGTTTTGGAAGTCGGAGATGGCTTTGACCATGTCGACGTCTTCGGCGTTGGAGCGGTTGGTTTCTTGTTCGATGTTGCGTTGGGTGTTGGTGTCGGTGATGCGTTCGGCGCGCCCGAGGTATTCACCGGCTTGGCCGCGCACGGCGCTGATGCGCTCGATGCTGGTGTCGATGTTGTGCAGGGCTTGGCCTACGGCTTGGCTGGCGGCGTTGGCGTTGGCGGCTTTGCCGATGTCGGTGATGGCGCGATCGAGCACGCTAAAGACGCTGCGCTGGGGGCTGATGGTGATGGTGTCGCCCACGGCGGGGCTGCCGGTGACGGGGGTGCCCATGGTTTTGTCGCTGGCAGGCGGGGTGCCGGTGATGGTGAAGCGCATGCCGGGGATGGCGGTGATGGGGATTTGGGCTTTTTCACCGGTTTTGTAGGAGGCGCTGGCACTGGCGACGATGGGGTTGGCACCGGCGCTGACCAAGGGGGTTTCGGTGATTTGGTAGGTGACGGTGGTGGTGCCCGGCACGGTGGTGGCGTCCAGGGTTTGGAAGGTGATTTGGTAGGTGGGGTAGTCGGGCGCGCCTGGCGTGGCTTGGGCGAGCGCGGCGTTGGTGGCAACCAGGCTGGTGTCGGTGAGGGTGATTTGGTCGGTGAGCAGGCCACGGCTGGCGGGGATGAGGGTAGTGGCGTTGTTGGCCACCGTGATGTTGAAGCTGCCGTCGCGCCCGGGCAGGTGCATGAAGGCGCTTTCGCCGTCCAGCGCGAAGGGGATGGCGTATTCGCCGGGGGAGGTGTTGCCGGGCAGGCCTTTGAAGGTGTAGTCGGGGCTGGTGCCTTGGGGGCCTACGAAGGGGGCCAGGGCGCTGCCCAGGCCGCTGAACAGGGGCAGGCCGTTGCTGTCTTTGGTGTTGGCCAGGGAGAGGATTTGGTCGCTGTAGCTGCGGATTTGGCCCGCAATGGTGTTGCGCTCGGCGCTGGTGTTGATGCCGTTGCCGGCGTTGACCAGGAGTTCGCGTACGTTTTGCAATGCGGTGTTGATGTTGCCCAGGGCGCCTTCGGCCGCGCTGATGGAGCTGCGTTGGGCGTCGAGGGCGCGTTGGTCTACGGCAATGCGGTCGATGCGGGTGCGCGCACGTTCGGCTTGGGCGGCGCTGGTGGGGTCGTCGCTGGCGCGGGTGACGCGTTTGCCGGAGGTGAGGTTTTCTTGCAGGTTGGCCAGGCTGCTTTGGCGGTTTTGCAGGTTGCTCAGGGTGTGGTCGTAGGTGTTGGCGGTGCCAATGCGGCTGAAGGTGGAGAGGGTCATGGTGGGGGGTGGGGTTAAAAGTTTTTAAAGGTTTAAATTTTTTAACGGCTGACGGCTTGGAGCAGGC
>JBIPME010000349.1:0-3168 GCA_044369275.1 Rhodoferax sp. | reverse complement strand
GGCCCCACGGGGGGGGTGGGGGGGGGGTTGGGCCGCCCCGGGGGGGGGGGGGGGGGGGGGCGGCTGGGGAGGTGCGGGAGGGTGTCGAAAGGGGCGTCTGGCACGGTGTGGCTCCTCAAAATTTGGTGGTTTTGATACTTGATGGAGCTGCGATGGTAAGGGATTATTTTTGTTTTTTTGCGTGGCGGCGTGGGTTTTTTTGGGGTTTTATGGGGTTTCCCCCGTGTCTTCAATACTTGGCCCCAGTGGCATCAGCGTGTACCAGCGTGTCGAAGAGGGGCTTAACGCCTTGGTGGGGCGCAGGCCTTGCGTGTTGGGTTTTAGGTGGCTTATTGGACGGTATTGCGCGGCGTAGGCGCGGGCTCGGCCAGGGCGCGGCTGACTTCTTGGGGGGCGATTTGGTGGGTTTTGCAGGCTTGGCGGATGGTGTGGGTGGAGCCGCTGCCCAAGGCGCTGGCGGTTTGCAGCCAAGATGGTTTTAGGCACCCTGTAGCACGTTAAACTCACACTCCTTTCCTACTTAGATACCCTTTTAAAACTGGAGCAGCTACTAGGCCCTGGCCGTCATCGAGCCCAGCCAAGCCATTGCCGCCGCGATGCCCGTGCTGCTACCTGCGCTGCAACAAAAATAAACCATGGCCAAACCACCCCCTTGGAGCCTGCCGCCATCGCCCCCCCACGCCGGCAGCTACGCCCCCTCCCCCACCACACTGGACAACGCGCAGGCCAGCAGCACCGACAGGCTGTTTGCTGCCGCCATAGGCCCCATTGGCACGGCCTATTACGTGGGTGTGTTCCAACGCTTTGAAGCCGATGCACGCACAGCCCCACGCTGGAATTGGGCCGCAGGCCTGTGCAGCCTGAGCTGGATGCTCTTTCGCCGCCTCTGGGGTACGGCCTTGGCCTATGTGGGCGGCCTGTGCGCTGCCTTGCTGCTGTTGGGCATTGGACGCGTGGTGTTTCGCTTACCCCCCGTGCTCGACACCGCCTTGCTGCTCGGCATTGTGGCCCTGAGCATCGCCCTGCCAGGCCTGTGGGGCAACGCGCTGCTCTACCAACAAAGCCAAGACAAAATCGCCACCGCACTCGCCAAGCACACCACGCTGGAACAAGCCTGCTTGGCACTCTCACAGCAAGCCAGCAATGCAAGCCACCTCGCCATCAGCAGCGTGCTTTACGCACTGGGCATGGGCTGCGTGCTGTACGGCTTCTTGCATTAGCAAGCAGCTGAAGGTGGCGCAGAGGTAGTGCTAGCGGACACTGCGAATATTGCAAATATTGCAAATATTGCTGAAAAATTAAATAGACTTTTTGCCCCAGCGCCAAAAGACCGCTTGCACTATTGGTGCCCTATTTAGGCGCCGCTTTCAAGGCGGCTTTCAGCGTTACGTTCAGCGCATTGCACGCGTTAAATCGGCAAAAGTACCCATAAGCCCCGGCGCTGCAAACCGCATAAATCCCAAAACTGATCTGGTACGCACGGAGCTGCGAAATTCCGTGCGCCAACAAAGCATCAATACCCAGCCCAATACCCCACTGCACCACAAACACCCCAGCAAACACCACCAGGTTGAACGCGGACAGCGCCCTGCCGGCCAGTTCGGGGCGCATGGCCAGCGCCACTGCGGGTTGGCTCAGCGTGCTCACCGTAGCTGCCACACCGTACAACACCCACAACAGCGTGCTCACGGGCGCAAGCATAGCCCCCAACACGCTGATGGCCAGCATCAAACCCAAGCTCAGGGGCATGCCATTTTGAATCAACCGGTCTGCGCCATAGCCTTTGCGCAGCAACCAAGGGTTGGCCCAGCCCCACAGCCCATAGGCCACCAGAATGCCCACGTTCATGGCAAACAAGCCCTGCCCGGCCTGGGCGGGGGTGTAGGCCGCCACTTTTACCAACCAAGGCCCCGCCCACAAGGTTTGCATCGCCACCAAGCCACCGTAGCAAAAAAAGCCTAAGGGGGCCAGCTTTCGAAAATACGGATGCCGCAAAACCTCTGCATAACTGGGTGCCACGCTGTGCGCGCCAAGCGCGTCTGCTGTGCTCGGCGCAAGGGGCCGCCATGGGGGCACCTGCCATGCAATCAACACCATCGCACACGCAATCGCCAAGGCCAACCCCAGAAACAACAAGCGCCACCCCAGCAAGGGCAGCAGCCACTGCACCGGCAAAGTCGCACTCACCACGCCCGAGGCGCCCACCATCAACATCCAGGCATTCGCTGGCATCAGCTGCGCTGGCCGAAACCAACGGCGGTAGCCGGTTAACGGGGCCATGAGACAAGCACTCAAACCCACCCCCGTTAACAAACGCGCCAGCAGCAAGGCATAAAAACCAGGGGCGCTGGCGAATGCAATGCAGCCCAGCAAGGCCAACAGCAAAAACCCCAGCTCCACGCGCTTGGGGCCTAAACGGTCTAGCAGCCGACCCAAAGGAATCTGCGTTAACGTAAAGCCCAAAAAGTAGGCCCCCGCAAGCAGCCCCAAATTGCCCGCTGACAAAGCAAATTCATCAACCAAAGTCGGGGCCAAAGTTGCCGTAATCGAGCGCACCAAGCTCGACAAAAAATAAGCCAGGCCGAAAACAGCGAATGTACGCAGTGCATGGCTGCGGCCTAAAGTGCCCATTGAAACCGGACCTGCTTCACCACCATATCGCGCATCTCAGGGGTCACACGCGGCGCGTACACCGCCAGGTGGTAAATACCTTGCTGGTGGACGAACCACACCAACTGCGCCTGCACCGGCGCGCCTTGCGGATCGCTGCCTTGTGTTTGCAGGTTGAGCACCGGCGTTGGTGTTGACGTTGAAGTTGCCTCGGACGTACCCAAGTCGGGCGCAGGCAAAGCTGCGTGGTTGGAGTTTTCGGGACTCTGCGCATGCATGTTTTCCAAGGTGCGCGCACGCCAAGCATCCAATACCGCAGGCACGCCCTGCGCATCGGGCACCGCCAAGTAACTGGCTGCAAACAGTGCGTCCTGCACTTGGCAACCGCGCATGGACAACTCCAAGGTGTAGCCCGCCAAGGTGACTGGGCGCGTGCCTGCATCCGGCTTGCAGGGCAAATAAACCTGCATAGACGCTACATTGACTTCGCGCCAATTCAAGCTTGGCGTACATGCCGCAAGCACCAGCAGCAGCACGCTGCATAACAGCCCAGCACAC
>JBIPME010000350.1:0-3168 GCA_044369275.1 Rhodoferax sp. | reverse complement strand
TTTCTACTGATTTACATTTCCCCCTCCTCCTTTTCCAGCCGCTTTAGGCACTTAACCCCCCGTTTTTCTTTTGTAGCGACACGTGCATCTGCGGCACAGTGTCTATTTGCACCTTCCCCTTGCTCTCTAAGCCACAAAACGGCTGCTTTCCCTTCATTTTTGAATTGTTCATGTCCCAAATTTCCGAGCCCAGCGCCAACCCTAGCGCCACCCCCCACACGCAACCCAACCCTTCTGCCGCACCGGCAGCGCCCGCCAAACCCGTCGCCCGGTTTGTGACCGGTTCGCTCTCGCGCCATGTCATGGTCATGGCGGGCAGTGGTGCGGTTGGGTTGGTGGCGGTGTTTGCGGTGGACCTTATTAATTTGTTTTACATCTCTTTGTTGGGCGACCAGGCGTTGACGGCGGCGGTTGGGTTTACGGGGGTGGTGAGTTTTTTTCACACGTCGATTTGCATTGGTTTGATGATTGGCATTACGGCCTGCGTGGCGCGCCAAATTGGGGCGGGCCAGATGGCGCAGGCGCGGCGTTTTGCCACGCACAGTTTGCTGTTGATGGCGGCGTTGACCGCTGTGCTGGGGGTGGGAACGGTGGTTTTTCTGCCCGCGTTGCTGGCGCTGCTGGGGGCCAATGCCCATGTGGCGGCGCTGGCGCAGGGGTATTTGACGATTACTTTGCCGGTGCTGCCTTTGTTGGGCTTGGGCATGGCCAGTTCGGCTTTGCTGCGCAGCGTGGGGGATGCACGGCGTTCGATGATGGTGACTTTGGGGGCGGCGCTGGCAACGGCGGCGCTGGACCCTTTGTTTATTTTTTACTTTGGCATGGGGTTGGACGGGGCGGCTTTGGCGTCGGTGATTTCGCGCTTGCTGCTGTGCGGCATTGGCCTGCATGGGGTGTGGCGGGTGCACCACCTGCTCGCACCGGTGGACAAGCGCTATGCCGTGCAAGACGCGCGCATGCTCGCCAAGGTGGCGGTGCCTGCGGTGTTGACCAATTTGGCAACGCCGGTGGGGGCGGCTTTTGTGACGCACAGTATTGCGCAGTTTGGCCCGTCTGCGGTGGCGGGGCAGGCCACGATTGAGCGGGTAACGCCGGTGGCGTTTGGCTTGATTTATTCGCTCAGCGGCGCGGTGGGGCCGATTTTTTCGCAAAACTTGGGGGCAAAGCAGTTCGCTCGGGTGCGCGAGACTTTGCGGGCGAGTCTGGGCTTTGTGGCGGTGGCGGTGGCCGTGGCTTGGTTGTTGCTGGCGTTGTTGCAGGGTTGGCTGATTCAGGCGTTTTCGCTGAGCGGTGATTCGGCCCAGATGCTGCATGCGTTTTGCACGTGGTTGGCGGCGTCTTTCTTTTTCGCAGGGGCTTTGTTTGTGGCGAATGCGACGTTCAACAATTTGGGCAAGCCGCTGTGGTCTACGGGGTTTAACTGGGCGCGCTCGACCTTGGGCACGATTCCTTTTGCGTGGTGGGGGGCGCACTATGGGCCGATTGAGGTGCTGGTGGGCCAAGCCGCAGGCACGGCTATTTTTGGTTCGCTGGCGCTGTGGACGGCCTACCGTTTGACGCGCAATTTAGGGCATGCAGCGTAAATGGGCCGTAGATGGGCCGTGAATTTTGGGGTGAATTTCGGTGCTTTACCGCGATTGGCGCTGGGGGCGGGGCCGGTCTTCGCAAGGGCTTATTGCAGCTCCGCCTGGGTTTTTGCCAGGGGGTGCGCCTGCTCTAGGCAGGCTTGGAATGCGCGGGTGGCACGCGAGGGTTGGGGGGAGCGGCGGGTAATGCTGAAAAAATCGCAGCGGTAGTTGAACAGTTCGGGCTGTAGCGCCCGCATTTGGCCGTTGCGCACAAAGGTGTCGGCGTAGTGCACGGGTAAAAACCCGAGAAATTGGCCCGACAAAATGAGGGTGGCAATGGATTCTTGGTCAAAGGCGGTGGCTTTACGCGCTAGGCGCATGCGCTGGCTCATTTCCATGTTGGGCGAGTGGTAGCCCAGTCCGGCAAAGGCGTAGTTGCGCAAAGCCGGCCAGTCGAGCAGGCTGGCCTGCGGCGCTGTAGAGGATTCTGTAGGGCGTGTTGTACAGAGTGCTGTTTGGGGCGCTGCGGGCTCCGCAGGCTGCGTGTCTTGCGCAGCGTCGCCTGCTGCATACAGGCGGTGGCCCTGGGCGCAGTAGAGCTGCATGGATTCTTCGAACAGCATGCGGTATTGCAAGGTGTCGGAGTTGCGGTGGCCGGGGATGATGCCAATTTGGAACTGGCCGTCGAGCACGCCGCGCTCGATGGCGTTGAGGGTGGCAACGTGCAGGTTCAGGGCCACATCGGGCGCTTGGGCGCAAAACAGGGCTATGGCTTGGGAAATGCGGCAAGCGGGGTTGGAGACGGTTTTGTCAAACACCGCCAAATGCAGCTGGCCGCCCATGCGCTGGTGGATTTCGTCCACGCCGTTGCGAAAGGCTTCGCTGGCCAGTAGCAGTTGCTGGGTTTGCTGGTAGATTTGCTGCCCTTCTGGCGTCAAGGCAAAGCCCGCGCGGCCGCGCCGGCACAGGGTCAGGCCCAAGCGGGTCTCCAGGTCTTTGATGTGCCGGCTCACGGTGGAGGTGCCAATGTTGAGCTCCAGCTCCGCAGCGGCCATGCCACCGCAGTCCACCACGGTGCGAAAGACGCGCAGCAGGCGCAAATCCATGTCGCTGATTTGGCCCAGCCAGGCCCGGTTTTTTGGTTTCATAAAGTGCTAACTAAGGTGTGATATTTGTGAATATATCGAAGTATTAAAAGGCGCGACAATGCGCCACCCCATTCAGGAGACTTAGATGAACCTCAAAGACCCCGCCAACCTCGCGAGCAGCACCGTTATCACCAGCACGTCGCCGTACCCACGCGATGCGGCGTTCTTGGAATCGCACTGGATGCCCTACACCGGCAACCGCGAATTCAAAGCCAATCCGCGCATGATGGCCAGCGCCCAAGGCGCCTACTACACCGACAGCGATGGCCGCCGTATTTTTGACGGTTTGTCAGGCTTGTGGACCTGCGGCCTGGGCCACTGCCGCAGCGAGATCAGCGAAGCCGTGAGCCGCCAAGTGGCCACCATGGACTATTCGCCCGCGTTCCAATTTGGCCACCCGCTGTCCTTTGAGCTGGCCAACAAAATCCGCGAACTCACGCCCGAGGGCTTGG
>JBIPME010000348.1:0-3180 GCA_044369275.1 Rhodoferax sp. | reverse complement strand
CCCAGCAAAATTGCTTGCATCACCGTGCCACGTACCGCCACGATGAAGGCTGCCATCATGGTTTTGGAGTGGCCTGGTTCGAGCCCGTGCAATGCGCCCAACAAGACCGCGCTGGGTGCGAAAAGCCAAGCATTGCCTTGCGCTAAAAGGGTCACAAAATCAGTCATATCAAGTTCCTAACAAAGAGAGGGCGGGGCAGGGGGCCTAGGCTACGCATGGCCTAGGAGGCGACTTCAAGCGTTCGTTGCCAGCGCCGTGTTGGTAACGGGTTGGCCCAGATTACGCAGCACGTCGCGCACCATTTGCGCCCGGTCTTTGGCCTCGGGCAAGGCGCGCTCTATGCGCAGCTTCTCGTTGCCTGCGAGTTTGATGTCTTTGTTTTTCTGTACCAGTTGGATGATTTTTAAGGGGTCGATGGGCGGGTCTTTTTTAAAGCTGATGACGATGACGCCCTCGGCTGCATCGATTTTGCTGATGCCATAGGGTTTGGCGATAACGCGCAGCCGGTGTACGTCGATCAGCGTTTGCGCCTGGGCTGGGAGTTTGCCAAAGCGGTCCACAATTTCTTCGAGCAAGTTGTCGATTTGGTCGCTGTTTTTGGCGGTGGCAAGCTTTTTGTAGAACGACAGGCGCAGGTGCACATCGCCGCAGTAGTCGTTGGGCAGCAGGGCGGGGGCGTGGAGGTTGATTTCGGTGGTGACGTTCAAGGGACTGAGCAAATCGGGCTCTATGCCCGCTTTAAGGCAGCGCACGGCTTCGGACAGCATTTCGTTGTAGAGCTGAAACCCAACCTCTAGCATGTTGCCGCTTTGGTTTTCTCCAAGCACTTCACCCGCGCCACGAATCTCCAAATCGTGCATGGCCAGGTAAAAGCCGCTGCCGAGTTCTTCCATTTGCTGAATGGCTTCGAGCCGCTGGCTGGCTTGTTTGGTGAGTCCTTCAATGTCGGGCACCATCAGGTAGGCATAGGCTTGGTGGTGGCTGCGGCCTACACGCCCGCGCAGTTGGTGGAGCTGGGCCAGACCAAATTTGTCGGCGCGGCTCATGACGATGGTGTTGGCGCTGGGCACGTCAATGCCCGTTTCGATGATGGTCGAGCACAGCAACAGGTTGTAGCGCTGGGCAATAAAGTCACGCATCACCGCTTCTAGCTGGCGCTCTGGCATTTGCCCGTGCGCGACTGCGATGCGGGCTTCAGGCAACAGCTCTTCGAGTTTGGCGCGCCGGTTTTCAATGGTTTCCACTTCGTTGTGCAAAAAGTAGATTTGTCCACCACGCTTAAGTTCACGCAGCACGGCTTCGCGGATGATGCCATTGCTTTCACTGCGCACAAAAGTTTTGATCGCCAAACGGCGTTGGGGGGCGGTGGCAATCACGCTCAAGTCGCGCAGCCCTTCTAAAGCCATGCCCAAGGTGCGTGGGATGGGGGTAGCAGTGAGGGTGAGGACATCGACTTCCGCACGCAAAGATTTCATGGCCTCTTTATGGCGAACGCCAAAGCGGTGCTCTTCGTCAATGATCAGCAACCCCAGGTTCTTGAAATGGGTGTTTTGGCTGAGCAATTTGTGCGTGCCCACGACGATGTCGACGGTGCCATCGGCCACGCCTTTGAGTGCAACGGTGGTCTCTTTGGCCGAGCGAAACCGGCTCACCTCCGCGACTTTCACGGGCCATTTGCTAAAGCGGTCCACCAAAGTTTGGTAATGCTGCTCGGCCAAAAGCGTGGTCGGGGCGAGCAGGGCAACCTGTTTACCCCCCGTAATGGCAATGAAGGCAGCGCGCAGGGCCACCTCGGTTTTGCCAAAACCCACGTCGCCGCAGACCAGCCGGTCCATGGGTCGGGGGCTAATCATGTCTTGTATCACCGCATGAATCGCCGCCTTTTGGTCCGCCGTTTCTTCAAAGCCAAAATCGTTGGCAAAGGTTTCGTAATCGGCACTGGAGTAGCGAAATGCATGGCCTTCGCGGCTCGCGCGCCGGGCATAAATGTTCAGCAGTTCGGCGGCGGAGTCGCGCACCTGGGCTGCCGCCTTGCGCTTGGCCTTTTCCCATTGGCCGCTGCCTAGGCGGTGTAACTGGGCTTCGTCGGCACTCACGCCGGTGTAGCGGCTGATCAGCTGGAGCTGGCTCACAGGCACGTACAACGTGGCTTGGTCTGCGTACTCCAGGTGCAAAAACTCTTGCTGCTCGGGCTCGCCTTGCGCATTTTTTTGCCCTAAGTCCATGTGGATCAGGCCACGGTAGCGGCCAATTCCATGTGCAGAGTGCACCACGGGGTCGCCTACGTTGAGTTCGGCCAAGTCTTTAATCAGCGACTCAACATCGCTGACTTGCTCTTGCTTTTTGCGCCTGCGGGCGGTCGGGCCTGTGGCAAACAGCTCGGTTTCGGTCAGCAGGTCAATGCCCGCTTCAAGCCAACGAAAACCACTGCTCAACGAAGCGGTCGCAATGCCCCAAGGCTCTGCACTGGCGAGAAATTCGGCCAGCGAGTCAAAGCCGGGGGGATTGATTTTTGACGCCCGTAAAAAATCCAACAAACTCTCACGCCGCCCGTCGCTCTCTGCCAGCACCAAAATCCGCTGCTTGCTGTTGCTGGCATAGGCCTTGAGTTTGGCCAAGGGGTCCTCGGTGCCCCTTAATGCGGTGAGTTCGGGCAGGGCTTCAAAGTCTGGGTAGTCGGGGTGTGCAGACTGCGCAGTCTGCACTGGTGCAGCGTTGGGGGTCGCCAAGGTGGCAGTGCTTGCGGGTTTGAGGGCCAATTGTGCGTAGCCGTTGCTGAGTGCATAAAACTGTTCGCTGCTTAAAAACAGCGCCTCAGGCGGCAACGCGGGCCGCTCTGGGTCGCCTTGCACCAGACGGAATCGGTCTTTGGTGTCTTGCCAAAACCGGCCGAATGCGCCTTCCAAATCGCCATGCAGCACCACGGTGGCTTGGTCGCCTAGGTAATCAAAAACGGTGGCGGTTTTTTCAAAAAACAAGGGCAGGTAATACTCAATGCCAGCGGTGGCCACGCCATTGCCAATGTCTTTGTAGATCCGGCTCTTGGTCGGGTCGCCGTCCAAGAGTTCGCGCCAACGGCTGCGAAAACGGGCGCGCGCATCCTCATCCATCGGGAATTCACGGCCCGGCAAGAGCCGGATTTCAGGCACCGGGTACAGGCTGCGTTGGCTGTCTGGATCG
>JBIPME010000347.1:0-3181 GCA_044369275.1 Rhodoferax sp. | reverse complement strand
ACTTTCACCACGCGCTAGCAGCAGCCAGTGACCGCTTTGATCTGGTGCAAACAGCCGCCAGCGCCCCTGCGGTGCTGATTTACACCAGCGGCACCACCGGCAACCCCAAAGGGGCCTTAATCCCGCACCAAGCACTCATAGGCAACCTCAGCGGCTTTGTGTGCAGCCAAAACTGGTTTGGCTTTGACCCCTACCCCCAAGCCCACATCCGCGCGCTCGCACCGCACCAACGCCCAGCACACACCGAAAGCGTTTTTTGGTCACCCGCCGATTGGGCTTGGACCGGAGGCTTGATGGACGCCCTGCTCCCCACCCTGTACTTTGGCCGCACGATTGTGGCCTTTGCAGGGCGCTTTAGCCCGCAAACCGCCTTGGAACTGATGGGCCACTGCGGCGTGACCCACACGTTTTTATTCCCGACCGCCATCAAAGCCATGATGAAAGCCTTTGCGGGCAGCCCAAGCCACAGCGTGCAACAGCAATTTGGCCTGCAATTGCAGGCCATCATGAGCGCGGGCGAAGCCATGGGCGATGCCGTATTTGGCTACTGCCAAACCCAGCTAGGCGTTGCCCCCAATGAAATGTTTGGGCAAACCGAAATCAACTACATCGTCGGCAACTGCACCCTGCATTGGCCTGCCAAACCCGGCAGCATGGGCATGGGCTACCCAGGGCACCGGGTCGCCGTGCTCGATGACAACGGCCAAGAGTGCCCCGTGGGCGTGCCCGGCGATGTGGCCCTGCACCGCCAAGACATCCACGGCGCGCCCAACCCCATCTTCTTCTTGGGTTACTGGAAAAACCCTGACGCAACCCAAGACAAATTCAGCGGCAGCGCGGGCATGGACGACTGGTGCCGCACCGGCGACATCGCCTACCGTGACGCCCAAGGCTACCTCTGGTACCAAGGCCGCTCGGACGACGTATTCAAATCTGCGGGCTACCGCATCGGCCCCGGTGAAATTGAAAACTGCCTGGTCAAACACCCCGCCGTCGCCAACGCCGCCGTGGTGCCCAAACCCGACCCCGAGCGCGGCGCACTCGTGAAAGCCTATGTGGTCATCGCACCCGACCACCTGGCCGCCTGCCAAAACACCCCCCAAAAGTTAGAACAACTCCACGCCCAACTCACCCAAGCGCTGCAAACCCACGTCAAAGACCTGCTGGCCCCCTACGAATACCCCAAAGAAATTGAATTCGTACAGGCCTTGCCCATGACAACGACCGGCAAAGTACAGCGCAAAATCCTGCGCCTGCAAGAAGAAGCGCGGGCACAAGCACGGGCCAACGACCTGGCCAACGCCAAACCAAACGCATGAACAGCGTGTGCACCGCATCCGAGTAACACCCTGCCACACCCCTTTCACAGCCCTATTCACAACGAGCCAAGGCCTTTGCGGCTAAGCTTACCCAACACACCCACCTATTGCCGTCATCCCTTCATCACCTCATCCCTTGTTACCTTATTAACCCAAAAGCCCCAACCCTATGCAAACCCTACCCCTAGGTTCCAGCGATTTGCGCGTCACCCCCATCTGCCTTGGCACCATGACATTTGGCGAACAAGTCGATGAAAAAGACAGCCACCACATCTTGAGCCACGCCCTGGAGCGCGGCATCAACTTCCTTGACACGGCGGAAATGTATTCCGTCCCCCCGAAGCCCGAGACCTTCCAAATCACGGAAACCATCATTGGCAACTGGCTGCAAAAAAACCCCAGCCTGCGCCAAAAAATCACCATCGCAACCAAAGTCTGCGGCCCCTCACGCGGCATGCCTTGGATACGCGGTGGCAGCAACGATCTCAGTCCAGCCGACATCATTGCGGCCTGCGAAGGCAGTTTGAAACGCCTGAAAACCGACACCATCGACCTCTACCAAATCCATTGGCCCACGCGCAACGTGCCCGCTTTTGGCAACATCTACTTTGACCCCAGCAAAGACCCCAGCGAACACAGCAGCCTGCAAGCACAACTCGCTGCACTGCAAACCTTGGTACAACAAGGCAAAGTCCGCGCCGTCGGACTCTCCAACGAAACCGCCTACGGCGTACACGAATCCATCCACCTGGCCCGCCAACACGGCATGGCCCCTATCGCCACGGTGCAAAACGCCTACAACCTGCTGAACCGCAACTACGAAAACGGTTTAGATGAAACCATGCACCGGCTCGGTGTATCGCTGCTTGCGTATTCCCCCTTGGCCTACGGACTGCTCACCGGCAAATACGACGCCAGCGGCCTCACCGGCCCCGACGCCCCGCCCCAAGCCCGACTCTCCAAATTTGAGTCCGCCCGCAAACAACGCTGGGGACGCCCCATCGCGCTGAGCGCGGCCCGACGCTACAACGCACTTGCCAAAGAATACGGCCTCAGCCCCACCCACATGGCGCTGGCCTTTTGCTACCAGAAATGGCAGGTCACCAGCACCATCATCGGCGTCACCTCCATCGCCCAACTCGACGACAACATCAACGCACTGGGCGTCACCCTGCCCGCCGACCTGCTGCAAAAAATAGATGCCCTGCGCTGGGAAGAGCGCGACCCGGCCATCTGAAAAAATTTACACCCGCCACAAGAAAAAATTCAGGGTCCTCGCATTTCAAGGGCTTTTTTGTAAGACAATAGCAGGCTGTGCCCGAGTGGTGAAATAGGTAGACACATCGGACTTAAAATCCGCCGCTTTCGTGAATAACGGGCGTACCGGTTCGATTCCGGTCTCGGGCACCACCAAACCATCCAAGGCCGTTCGCTAACACCCAGCGAACGGCCTTTTTCATTGGGGAAACCTTGATTGCATTGATCTGGGGGCCTAAGCCATGCAAGTGGGCTTGGCCCTTGGCAGGCTGAACCACTTTAAACGCTGGGGGTTGGCGTGTCCGTTGCAACTTGCAGTCGAATAGAGAAATAAAACTGACTTCCCCGGCCTTCTTCGCTGTCGAGTTCAATGGTGCCGCCCATCATTTTCACCAGGCTTTTGCAAATGGCCAAGCCAAGCCCGGTGCCGCCAAAGTGGCGAGAGGTGGATGCATCTGCCTGCGTAAACTCCTCAAAAATAAGCTCTGAATTTTCTTTGGAAATACCGATCCCCGTGTCTTCCACCATGAATTTCAATAAAAATCCGCTTTCATCGAAGCCCAATGAAGTAACAGAAACGGTTACTTTTCCATGGTTCGTAAATT
>JBIPME010000343.1:0-3213 GCA_044369275.1 Rhodoferax sp. | reverse complement strand
GACATGGAGTGATGCTTTTTCTTCTATGTTCACTGTTTGGCTTGCTGCAGGGGCACGGCTGCTGGCACCAGATTGCATTGGTTTTGGTAAAAGCGATAAGCCTAAGCGTGAATCTGTACACACCTTTGATTTTCACTGTAATTATTTATTGGAATGGATATTGAAGTTGGAGTTGCAAGAGGTTGTCTTGGTGCTGCCGCATACTGAAGAGGCCTTGGGTTTGGCTTTGCAGGCGGAATTAGGGTGTCGTATTCGTGGTATTGTGGTATTAGATAGACGCTATTTTCAGGAGCGGGCACGATCAAACGCTGTATTAGGTCAAGTTTTGGAGGCTCCTTTTTTGAATTCGGGTTATCGTGCAGGTTTACGTGCTTTTCAGTCCTTGCGTGAAAGTGGTGTACTGCGTGCTAAGGACAATACGCTATTAACTGATATGCCATTAAATACGCTGATGCTTATTCGATGTACCGAAAGTACGGCATTGGATGTGCAGGATCCGGTGTGTTTGCAGACTTCGCATTTGCATGGCTGCAAAAGGTTAATATTTCAGCGCACTGAAGGTGGTGCTGAATATGCTACCTGGGCGGCACAACAAGCTCTAGATTATTTTGCTGCGGGATAGTTTCATTTGTGAAAAAACATATTTATATTTACTCCCCCTCCGGAGCTGTTCGAGACAAGGCTGCATTTCGACGCGGGGTGCGTCGTTTACAACAGCTTGGCTGCGAGGTGGAGGTTGACGCGGATGCTTTGACCAGTCACCAGCGTTTTGCAGGCGATGATTCTGTGCGGCTCGCCGCAATTAGTCGCGCTTGTGCTAGTGGTGCCGATGTCGCCTTGATTTCTCGTGGTGGCTATGGTTTGACCCGAATTTTGGATTCGATTGACTATGCGATGGTTGCAAAGGCCATTAATGCGGGTACTTCTTTTGTTGGGATTAGCGATTTCACTGCATTTCAGCTAGCAGTATTTGCCCAAACCCATAGCGTTACTTGGGCAGGGCCTGCTTTGTGCGAAGGTTTTGGTGCTACGCCAGAGCCCGATGAGATTATGGAGGATTGTTTTAATGATTTATTGCAAGGGCATGGCGAGGGCGTTGGTTGGCGGCAAAAACCGGCTTCACGAAAACGTGGCGTTACTCTGTTGGCACCTGAAGCATTGGAGTTGGATAACGCTACGCTTTGGGGTGGCAATTTAGCAGTGCTTTCATCCTTATTGGGCAGTGATTACTTTCCAAAAGAACCAAATGGCATAATTTTTTTAGAGGATGTTGCAGAACACCCTTACCGGATTGAACGTATGTTGACGCAGCTTTTGCATGCGGGTGTATTAGCGAAACAAAAAGCGATTATCTTGGGTCAATTCAGTAGCTTTAAATTGACAAGCCATGATAGAGGATTTGATTTGTCTATGGTGGTGCAGTGGCTACGCCAGCGGCTCAATGTTCCAATACTGACGAATTTGCCTTATGGTCATGTCCAGACTAAAGTCCTGTTGCCGGTGGGTGCAGCTGTGGATTTAGTAGTCCAAGAACGTGACGTATTGATGGCTTGGGGACATTTACACAGTGACTAATAGATTTCAAGTCTAAGACCAGTGTGTGTATAACAAGTAGTGCACACACTGGCCGCAGATTGTCATATTAGACGCGTTTGCGGTATTCCCCTGTACGGGTGTCGATTTCAATTTTGTCACCTTGTGCGACGAAGATGGGAACGCCCACTTCAAAACCGGTTGCAATCTTGGCTGGTTTAAGTACTTTGCCAGAGGTGTCGCCCTTAACAGCGGGCTCGGTCCAAGTGATTTCGCGGACAACGCTGGTAGGAAGTTCTACAGAAATGGCTTTTCCATCATAGAAAACAACCTCAAGTTCCATACCATCTTCTAGGTAGTTGAGTGTATCGCCCATGTTTTCGGCTTCTACTTCGTATTGATTGAATTCAGAATCCATGCAGACGTACATAGGGTCTGCAAAATAAGAGTAGGTGCACTCTTTTTTATCCAAAATGATTTGGTCCATTTTGTCGTCTGCTTTAAAAACCACTTCAGTTCCAAAGTTGGCGATTAGGCTTTTGAGCTTCATGCGCACAGTAGCAGAATTGCGGCCACCTCGGCTGTACTCAGTTTTTAAAACGACCATAGGGTCTTTACCGTGCATGATGACGTTACCAGCGCGGATTTCTTGAGCAATTTTCATATCAAATTTTTAGAACAGTTGCGGTTACCAAGACTTATTGGCAACGGTGTTATGCCGCATGGCGGCGGTGATGCATGATTTGCTTTCAATGCAGCCAGTCAAATCAGGAAAGCCTTGCATTTTAGCGGTTTTTAAGAATGAACTGAATTAGCTGACTACATAGGTCAGGCTGCGACCATAGCATTGAGCGTATTTGTTGGGTTTCTATTTTCCAATCTGGCAATTCATCCAGTGGGAATGGATTTTTTTTGGTTTTTATGGGGTCGTCGTGGTTGGTTTCTTTCTGATTCCAGTCCATGTGGCATTGGCGAACCGCAGTGCTGGCCTGTAGAGTGTCCAAAAATGCGTGGAGTTTTTCTAGGTGTGCATTATCGGTTTGTGGGTAAATGTTCCACACGAACGGTTTTCCGGCCCAAATAGCCCGGACCAACGAGTCTTCTCCTCTCACAAAATTCAAGTCGCAGACCCAAAGCAGATGGTCATAGTCTATTTGCGATAGCAGTGGTAGGTAATGCAAGCTAAGGTGTTCATTGTCCATTTGATTTTCCATAATGTGACGTACGGCAGCACTGGCTCGACCTGCTGTGACCAAGATTTTTGTGGGACGTGCATCCGCACGCAATTGCTCAAAAAGGCTGTTCAGTAATGGGGGCTCGTAGCAAAACAGGGAGACCAGTCGCGCATGCTGAGGGGCAATTCCAAATTGTGCGAGCCATTGGGTGGCATGCGCACCTTGGAAATTTTGTTGACGCAAGTCCAAGTCCTGTTCGCGTAACAGTCCGCCTGTTTTGCGGTTGAATCCTGGGTAATAAAAATATTTGTACCAGCCTTTGGCTGGGCCATGCATGATTGGAGACGCCAAGCCGTGTGAACGCTCTACATAAGATTCTGCAGACAAATACTCCAAATTAATCCAAACGGGTTGTGATACCTTACCTGAACATGCCGATGCTGGCAGCGCTGCATACCAAGCAATAAACGCATCGGGTAGATTGCAGCCAAAAGCTTCTATCCAA
>JBIPME010000076.1:0-7546 GCA_044369275.1 Rhodoferax sp. | reverse complement strand
TCATTGACTGGGCCATGCAAGCCCACGGCGCGGCCTCTATGTGCGATGATTTTGCGCTGGCTTACAGCTACGCCAGTGCCCGCACCCTGCGCTTTGCGGACGGCCCCGACGAGGTGCACCGCAACGCCATCGCCAAAATGGAACTCGGCAAGTACAACCCCAATGCGGCGACCCCAAAGATGCCCAGCACCCGAGGCGCTTAATGCGCCCAATGAAAACGGATTGGATGGAGGTTAACCGGGTTGATGGCGTTAATGGGGTTGATAAACGTGCCCGGTATTTGAAGGTAGTCTGTTAAAAAATGCGTCAAGTAACCACGGGGTCTGCGTCGGTAGCCACGGCAAGCGTGGCACTTTGCCTACGCAGCGCTTGCAGTGCCGCCAGCCCGTAATTGGCAAACCACAAAGATGCCAAAGTAAACACAAAGCTGTAAGCCCACACCGCAACTGGTGCCCAAAAAACAAACGCGGCCGTGTAGTTCGGGCTGGCCACCCAGAGCCAGCTCGGTGCCGCAGCCAAAGCGCCGCACAGCACACCTATGGAAAACAATGCGATGCGGTGCTGTTTGAAAATCTGAATACGCTCTGAACGCGTTGCATGCTGAGCCAGCGCATTGAAGGCCATCACCCGGTAGGTCAACCAGCCCCAAATCAAGGGTGGCAACAGCATCACCAAGGGGGGAATCGCCCACAGCGGAACCGACACCACAAGCGCCAGCAAAGCCAAAAACACAGAGCCCACGGTCCATTGGGTACGGGCCCACCACGAGGCTTTGTGCAAAGACTCCAAGTGCGCAAAATGCCTGCGTGCAATCAAACGCACCATAAAAGGATTGGTTGAAAGTGCCAACACGCAAAGCACCAAAACCACCGCCAAGGGGGTGATCGCAAAAATCAATACCAGCGCCCCCAACACCACTTTCAGCCGCCCAGCGCCCACCACCTCAAGCCAGGACCAAGCGGACACCATGAAAGAAGTTTTACCCAGCCACAAATTGACTTGCGCGAGGGCGGGTATCCAAAAATAATTCACCGCCACCAAGGTGGCATACACCAAAAGCACCAGCGGCAACAAGGAAACCATGATGGTGCTGGGCGCTACGCAAGCGACCAAGGCACGCCAAAAAGAAATAGTAATTAATCGCATGCCAACAGCATAACGCCCAATTTGCCTGATTCACCCCATTTGCCTAATGCCCCAATAGCCAATACCCAATCTCCATGCCAAAAGTTTAGGTGCGGCGAAACAAACGCTTCAAGCCCAAAAACTGTTGCATCCAAAAGCCTTCGCCATACGAAACGCCATTTTCCACCTGGTCACGCACCCCCGTTGGCTGGAATTTCAGTTCAAAGTCGGCGGTTTTAAACAACATGTCCCACCATGGAAACAGCACGCCAAAGTTGCATCCGCCTAAGGTGTTTTTGCCATGGGATTCATGCCCTAGCCCCATGCTGTGGTGCACACGGTGAAACCGCGGGCTGATCCACAGGCGTTCACCCAAGCGGCCAAACCAAATCCGTACATTGGCATGTTGAAAATTTTCAACCAACTGGGTAAATGCAACCAGCAGCACGAACTGCCCAGGCGCAATGCCAATCAACATGGCCACCACGGCCAAGATCAAGCCCGTCAGCACATCGTCGAGCAAGTGGTTGCGGTTGTCGCTCCACATGGTCATTTGGCGCTGGGAATGGTGCAAAGAATGCAAGCGCCACCACCAATCGAATTGGTGCTGCGCGCGGTGTATGCCGTAGTGAATGGCATCAAAAACCACCAAATACAGCAACCATGCCAGCCAAGGGTGTTCGGCCATAGCTGGCCAAAAATTGTCCAAGTGAAAGGTCTGCAAACCTTGCATGCGCAAAGCACCAAACAGGCTATCGAGCAAAGGCTCCAGCAATAAAAACCAGGCTATTTGGAAGAAGCCAAGCCGGTGAATCAGGGTGTAGAGCACGTCAACCCGCACGGCGCGGCGGTCGGTCAGTGGCTCGGCGGGTTTGGCGCGCTGCAAAGGCGCAATCAGCAACACCATGACCAGCAGTTGCAGGCAACCCACCAAAAACCAGCCGGTGGCGCTGTAGCCCTCTTCCAAGCGCCCGCCCAAACCGACAGCAAACATCAAGGGCTGCAAAAAACCCTCAAACAGCCACAGCTGCAAAACTTCAAACTGGTTTAACACCGCATTGAACGCCAAATTGAACGCACCACCGAAGCCGCTGTCATTGCCCATGGCTTGCAATCCAAGAACGGTAAGCGGGGTGCTCGCGCAAAGTTTGAAAGCAAAATCCCTTCCCTTTCAAACCGACGATCAGCGGCTCCAAATTGGCCAAGGCCCAGGGGTCTTTGCGGCTCCAAATACCCAAATGGGCCATCAAAATATCGCCCGAGCGAATGTCGCGCAGCGCCTTTTTCAGCAGCATCGCATTGCTAAATTGCGCACTGGGGAGCTCGTCGCCCAAAAAACCGGCATCCGCCCAGCCCACATGCGCATAGCCGCAGGCTTTGGCCGCGGCCAACAAGTTGGGCGAGGTTTTGCCCGCGGGCGCACGGAACAAAGGCAGGGTTTTTTGGCCGGTATAGCGTTGCAAAACGCTTGCGGCCTTTTGGATCTGTTCGCAATACTGGGCAGCGGTATACACCTGCTCCTGCCCCTGCAAAGGGCCCGCCGTGGGTTTCACACGCAAAGTGGGTTTGGGGCCTGCGGTATCGGCACCTGCAATATCGGCACCTGCAATATCGGCACGCCAGACCACATGGTCAAAGGTGTGGGAGGCAAACGCATGCCCGTCTGCGGCCATGGTTTTCCAAAAGCCACTCCAGTCTTGCCCCAGGCTGCCATCGCCAGATTTGGTGCGCTCATGGGCGGCAAAAAAGGTGGCTTTGACTTGGTGGCGGCGCAGCACATCGCCCATCATGGGTGCCACCTCCATATGGCCCGTGTCCAAGGTGAGGTAAACCGGTTTGCTGCAGGTGCTTTGCGCCCCCGCGGGGCCCGCCCCAAGCAGCCCGCCCAAGGCAATTACGCCCAGGGCCGCGAGGGACGAAAGAGGCGCGAGGGTTTGCCTAACGCGGCGCATGGTCCAAAGTCCAGACCCCATGCGGGGATTTGCCAACGGCCACTTGGCGCACCAATTGGCGCGTTGTGGTGTCGATGACCGAGAGCTTTTTAATCCAACGCGAGGCCACATAAATAAAGCGTCCATCGGCCGAAACATCCATGCAGTCAGGCCCGCCAGGGGCCGCATAGTTGTCCACCACGCTCAGGGTGGTCAGGTCGATTTTGCTGATGGTGTTGGCAACCCGGTTGCTCACATACACATGGCGCTTATCGCCCGCGCTGCGAAAGGCATGGGCCCCAGCACCGGTGGGTATGGTTTTAACCAGCTTGGGCGCAGCGCCGGTAACGTCATACACCTCCACACCACGCCCGCCAGTCAAGGCCACCAATAACAATTTATCGTCCGGTGTGCCAAACACATCGGCTGGCAAGCTGCCAGTTTTGACGCGCCATTTCAAGGCTTGGCTAGCCAAGTCAATCAGCACCAATTCGTCGCTTTCTTGCATGGTGACGTAGATGCTGGTGCTTTTGCTGTCAATCCACACGTGGCTCGGTGTTTTACCCGTTGCAATGCGCTTAGACAGGGTGAGGTCGCTGCCGCTCCAGTGGTAGAGGTCCACATGGTTGAGCCGGTTGCCCACCGTAACCAGCCACTTCATATCGGGAGAAAACCGCAGGTGGTAGGGGTCCAAAATACCCTTGACGGTACGCTGTACTTCCGCTGTTTTGGGGTCTAAAAAGAGCAAGGAGTCGCCCATGGCATTGGCAACAATCAGCGATTTTTCATCCGGCGTAAGGTACAAATGGTGCGGCTCTTTCCCCGTAGGAATGCGCTTGGTTTCAATCCAACGCTGGGGGTCGACCACACTGACGCTGGCATCGAGCGAATTCAGCACAAAAATAGGCGCCGCCGCTTGCGCCACACCATGCGCAGCAAAACCCATAAAAAACAGCAATGTCGCACGCAAATAACGATTCAAAATAGTCACAAAAAAAACTTTAAAACACTTGAAAAAATAACTCGCTAGTGTACCCACATAGCGAGTAACAAAGCGCCGCTAGGTGGCTCTCACGGGCTTGAGATGCTTGCCAAATCGGCAGCGCTAAGCCAGCGCCACTGGCCCGGTGCCAAGTCCACAGGCAGGGCAAAGCCCCCAATTTGGGAGCGGTGCAGCTGCTCCACCCGGTTGCTCACTGCAGCCAGCATGCGCTTGACTTGGTGGTACTTGCCTTGGGTTAAGGTCAACTGCAACTGGAACTCGCCCACAATTTCACACGCTGCGGCGCGCACGGGCTGGGGGTCGTCGTCAAGCACCACGCCCGCTAGCAATTTTTGCACTTGTTTGTCATCTACGGGGTGCTTGAGCGTGACCACATAGACTTTGGGTACATGGTGGCGCGGTGAACTCATGCGGTGGATAAACTTGCCGTCGTCCGTCAGCAGCAAGAGGCCGGTCGTGTCCTGGTCCAAACGCCCTACGGCTTGCACACCCTGCACGGCGGCTTTTTGCGGGCGCAAGCGCAAAGGCGAAGGCAAGAGGGTGTAGATGCTGGGGTAGGTCGATGGTTTTTGGGAGCACTCTGTGGCCATGGGCTTGTGCAGCACCAAGTAGGCTTTTTCAGCATAGGGCCAATCTACGCCTTGCACGCGAAAACGCAAACCACTGGGCGCGAACTCTGCGGCTGCTTGGGTGCACAACACAGGCTCTTGGCCTTGGCCTTGGCCTTGGCCTTCAAGGCTAGCTTCGGTGGGCGCTTCAGACGCATACACCTGCACCAAGCCTTGTTGGATCAGGCCGGCACAGACCCGGCGCGTGCCAAAGCCTTGGGTGTACAAAATTTCTTGCAGTTGCACAGGTAAATCCCCTTTAAGCGCTGCGGCGCACACAGTCGGCAAAGTAGTGCATGCGGCCATCGGCACCCTCTTCTTCGACCAAACCATGGATGTCGGTTTCAAAGCCTGGGCACTGGGCGTTAAATTCCCGCGCAAACTTCAAATAATCTACGATTTTTTTATTGAACACCTCGCCCGGTATCAAGAGCGGAATGCCCGGTGGGTAGGGGGTTACCAGACCCACGGTGATGCGCCCCTCCAAGTGGTCAATTTCCACCCGTTCCGTTTTGCGCTGTGCGATATGGGCGTAGGCATCGCTGGGCTTCATTGCGGGCGAGAGGTCACTGAGGTACATGTCGGTCGTCAAGCGTGCAATGTCGTATTTGGCGTACATGGCGTGCAAGTGCTGGCACAAGTCGGCCAAACCCATGCGCTCGTATTTGGGGTGCTTTGTGCAAAACTCCGGCAAGATGCGCCACATGGGTTGGTTTTTGTCGTAGTCGTCCTTGAACTGTTGCAGCGCCGTGAGCATGCTGTTCCAGCGCCCTTTGGTAATGCCAATGGTGAACATGATGAAAAAGCTGTAGAGCCCGGTCTTTTCCACCACCACGCCGTGCTCGGCCAAAAACTTGGTGACGATGCTCGCGGGTATGCCGGTTTTGGCAAATTTTCCGTTCAAGTCCATGCCCGGCGTAACCAAGGTGGCCTTGATCGGGTCCAGCATATTGAAACCCGCTGCCATCTTGCCAAAACCGTGCCAGTTGGCTTTGGCATTGGCTTTGGCTTTGGCATTTTTGTTTTCGCCTTTGATGACCCAGTCGCTGGCCAGGCCAATGCCTTCGTCGGCCAATTTTTCGGGGCCCCAGACTTTGAACCACCAGTCGTCGCCGTACTCCTCGTCCACCTTGCGCATCGCACGGCGAAAGTCCAAGGCTTCCACGATGCTTTCTTCTACCAGGGCGGTGCCACCGGGGGGCTCCATCATGGCGGCAGCAACATCGCAGCTGGCAATGATGCTGTACTGGGGGCTGGTGGAGGTGTGCATCAAGTAGGCTTCGTTGAACAAAGGCCGGTCGAGCTTGACGGTTTGCGAGTCTTGCACCAACACATGGCTAGCTTGGCTGATGCCTGCGAGCAGTTTGTGGATGCTTTGCGTGGAGTAGACCATGGCGTGCTGCGGTCTGGCGCGCTTTTTGCCCATGGCGTGGTAGGTGCCGTAAAAAGGATGGAAGGCCGCATGCGGCAACCACGCCTCGTCAAAATGCAAATTCTCGACATAGCCATCGAGCATGCCCTTGATGGTCTCGGTGTTGTAGAGCACGCCGTCGTAGGTCGACTGGGTCAGCGTCAGCACGCGCGGCTTGACGGCTTTGGCATCCACCCCTTTGAGCAGGGGGTTGGCCTTCATCTTGGCCTGGATGTTGGCTATTTCAAATTCCTCTTTCGGAATGGGCCCAATGATGCCAAAGTGGTTGCGCGTAGGCTTGAGAAACACCGGAATGGCACCGGTCATGATGATGGAGTGCAAAATCGATTTGTGGCAGTTGCGGTCAACCACCACCACATCGTTGGGTGCTACGGTGTGGTGCCAAACCATTTTGTTGCTGGTGCTGGTGCCGTTGGTTACAAAAAAGCAATGGTCTGCGTTAAAAATGCGGGCGGCATTGCGCTCGCTGGCACCAATTGCGCCATCGTGGTCCAGCAACTGGCCCAGCTCTTCGACCGAGTTGCACACGTCGGCACGTAGCATGTTTTCCCCAAAAAACTGGTGAAACATTTGCCCGACCGGGCTTTTTAAAAAGGCGACGCCGCCGGAGTGGCCGGGGCAATGCCAAGAGTAAGAACCGTCCTCGGCGTAGTCCAGCAAGGCTTTGAAAAACGGGGGCTGCACGCCCTCCAAATAGCTCTTGGCTTCCCGAATAATGTGGCGTGCCACGAACTCTGGCGTGTCTTCAAACATGTGGATGAAACCGTGCAACTCGCGCAAAATGCCGTTCGGGATATGCCGGCTGGTTTTGGTTTCGCCATAGACGTAAATCGGCACGTCTAAATTTTTACGGCGCACTTCCTCAATAAAGTGGCGCAAATTCAAAACAGCGGGGTCCAAATCTGGCCCCGGTGTGAACTCTTCGTCGTCAATCGACAAAATAAACGCACTCGCGCGGCTTTGTTGCTGGGCAAATTGGCTCAAATCGCCATAGCTGGTCACCCCTAACACCTCAAAGCCTTCCGTCTCAATGGCCTGGGCTAAGGCACGAATCCCCAAGCCGGAAGTATTCTCCGAACGAAAATCCTCATCAATGATGATGATAGGAAAGCGAAACTTCATGGCGACACTCCGACTAAGGTGAAAAAAAATAATAAACAGGCGGGAAGTGTAAGGATTTCCAATGTACGTTTTGCAACACCCCCAACTTAGCGGCGACAATGTGGTGTCATCAATACATGGAGGATCGCCAACATGGCCGAATCTACACTCTGGTGGATCCTAGCGGGATTCACTATCGCACTGGAATTATTAAGCGGAACGTTTTATTTGCTCATGCTCGCTTTGGGCATGGCCGCAGCCGCCATCGCCGCCCACTTGGGCGCAGGCTTGGTGCTGCAGTTCGCCATTGCAGCGGTCATCTCTAGCCTGGGCGTGGTCGCTTGGA
>JBIPME010000456.1:0-2636 GCA_044369275.1 Rhodoferax sp. | reverse complement strand
GGTGAAACAGTACAGGTTCAACAATGGAATGCCGATGGCACCGCCGATGTACATTACCGAGGCGCGCGCTGGACTGTGATGCACCGCACGGGCATCAGCCCCAGCCCTGGAGCGCACCGGGTCGCCGAGGTTATTGGCAACCGTTTACTGGTAGACAAATCCTAACTTCGACACGTATTTAAGACACCTTCAACAAACACGCATTCAACACAACTTGGACACACCATGGAAATAGCAATTACGGTTTTAATCATCGCCATTATTTTTGTCACGCGCAGCATTAAAGTTGTGCCACAGCAGCACGCTTGGGTTATCGAGCGGCTGGGCAAATACCACGGCACACTCACACCCGGCCTGAACTTTTTGGTGCCCTTTGTCGACAAAGTCGCCTACAAGCACGTGCTCAAAGAAATCCCCTTGGACATTGCCAGCCAAATCTGCATTACCCGCGACAACACCCAGCTGCAAGTCGACGGAATTTTGTACTTCCAAGTCACCGACGCCATGCGCGCCAGCTACGGATCGAGCAACTACATTTTGGCCATCTCCCAGCTGGCCCAAACCTCGCTGCGCTCGGTCATCGGCAAACTCGAACTGGACAAAACCTTCGAAGAACGCGACATCATCAACGCCCAAGTCGTCAACGCCATTGACGAAGCAGCGCTGAACTGGGGCGTCAAAGTCCTGCGCTATGAAATCAAAGACCTGACCCCGCCCAAAGAAATTTTGCACGCCATGCAGGCGCAAATTACCGCCGAACGTGAAAAGCGCGCTTTAATTGCCGCCTCCGAAGGTCGCCGCCAAGAGCAAATCAACATCGCCACGGGCGAGCGCGAAGCCTTTATTGCCCGCTCCGAGGGTGAAAAACAAGCCGCCATCAACAAAGCGCAGGGCGAGGCCGCCTCCATCACCGCAGTGGCAGAGGCCACCGCCATGGCCATTGAGCGCATTGCCAGCGCCATCCGCCAGCCCGGCGGCGAACAAGCGGTGCAACTCAAAGTTGCCGAACGGGCGGTAGATGCCTACAGCAAAGTCGCCTCAGACGCCACCACCACCCTCATCGTTCCCAGCAACATGGGCGAAGTCTCCACCCTCATCGCCAGCGCCATGCAAATGGTGCGCAGCGTCAAGTAAGCCCGCAACAACACGAAAAGCCGCCCCAACAAGGCCTCTGCATTGAAACAACCCTGTGCTTAAACAACATACCATCCGTTCCCTCACACGCGCCGTAGGTGTTGGCCTGCACAGTGGGCAGCGCGTAGAAATTACCCTGCGCCCTGCCCTGCCCAACACCGGCATCGTCTTTCGCCGCATTGACCTCAGCCACGCCTTGGACATTGCGGTGCATGCCCATGCCGTCACCGACACCCGCTTGGCGTCTACGCTGTCTGCGGGGCATGCCAAAGTGCACACCGTCGAGCACCTCATGTCCGCCTGCGCAGGGCTGGGCGTAGACAACCTCTACGTGGACATCACGGCCGAAGAAATCCCCATCCTTGATGGCTCTGCGGCCTCCTTCGTCTTTCTGTTGCAAAGCGCAGGCATCGTCGCCCAAAACGCGGCGCGCCGCTTCATCCGCGTGCGCCGCCCCGTGGAGGTGCGCGAAGGCCAAGACGCCAACCAAAAATGGGCACGCTTGGAGCCCTACCACGGCTTCAAACTGAACTTTGAAATTGACTTTCACCACCCCGCGGTTGACTCCACGGGCCAAAGCGTGGAGTTTGACCTCAGCACCAACTCTTACGCCCGCGACATTGCCCGCGCCCGCACCTTTGGCTTTACCAAAGACGTGGAAATGATGCGCTCCAATGGCCTGGCCTTGGGCGGCGGCTTGGACAACGCCATAGTGATGGACGACTACAAAGTGCTCAACGAAGGCGGCCTGCGTTACGACGACGAATTCGTTAAACACAAAATCCTCGACGCCATGGGCGACCTCTACATCGTCGGCAGCCCCTTGCTCGCGAGCTACCACGCATTTCGCTCCGGCCACGCGATGAACAACCAGCTCCTGCGCGCCTTACTGGCCGACCAAGAAGCTTGGGAAATAGTCACCTTTGAAGACAGCAAACAGGCCCCCCAAGGCTTTGCGCAGCCCGCACCCGCTTGGTAGGCAGGCGCGCACCGCAGCCCCCCCTTTCTCGCCAAGCACCGCTAGGCTGTAGACTCACGCCTGCAAGCGCCATGCGTTCGCGCCGCGCACAGCGCCCGCCCCCTACCACCCTGCAACTTACAACCAGCCCACTCCCAGCGGGAGTGCGGCGTTCTGATTTTTGAAACTACGCACCACGTTCTATGATTACTCTTAAAAATGTCACGCTGCGGCGCAGCGCCAAAGTTTTACTCGAAAGCGCAACCGTCACCCTCAACCCGGGTGAAAAAGTGGGCTTGGTGGGGCGTAACGGTGCCGGAAAATCGTCTCTGTTTGCCCTGCTCAACGGCAACTTGCACGAAGACGCGGGCGAGTACTACATCCCCACCCAATGGCGCATGGGCCAAGTCGCCCAGGACATGCCCGAAACCGAACAAAGTGCTACCGAATTTGTGATTGAAGGCGACACCGTGCTCAACGATGCCCGCACGGAAGTCAAAGCCGCCGAAGCCAGCGACGACGGCGACCGCATGGGCCACGCCTA
>JBIPME010000341.1:0-3228 GCA_044369275.1 Rhodoferax sp. | reverse complement strand
ACGCTCGGCCCGCAGGGGGAGGGCGTCGCCGCACTGCTGGGCAAACGTGCCTGCATGGGCCCCGGCGCAGACGGCAACGTAGTCAAATCCGGCACTGCCCGCTTCGGTTTGCAGGCTGACACCGTCTGCGCGTGGCGCAATGCTTTGCACGGCTTGGGTGTGCAGCACCATGCCTGCGTTGACCAGGTGGTCTTTGAGTTGGGTCAAAAACTGGGCCGGGTTGGATAGAAACCAAGAGTCTGGAAACAGCACGCCCTTTTCAAACAAGGGGTTTAAATGGGGTTCTAGTTGGTGTATGGCGGCCCGGTCCAGGGTTTCAGTGGCAACGCCAAGGCGGTTGCGCAGTTTCAGGCTGGGGGCTGCGGCTTCAAATGCGTTGGCGCTGGAGTACAAATACAAGCAGGCTTGGCGTTGGATGAAGGTTTCGAGCCCGCTCTTGGCGATGAGGTCTTCGTAGCCGCTGTAAGCCCGTGCCAGCAGGGCCGCTAGGGCGGTGGCGGAGGTGGTGTAGCGTGCCGGTGTGGAGCTGTGTAAAAACCGCAGCAACCAAGGCGCCAGATGGGGCAGGTAGCGCCAGCGCACCCGCAAGGGGCTGGTGCCCGAGAGCAGGTAGCCTGGCAGGTCGCGAAATACGCTGGGGTTGTTGATGGGGATGCAGGCATAGGTGGCAAAGGTGCCCGCATTGCCGTAGGAGGCGCCGCCTTCAAATGCCCCCACACCCGTGGGGTCGAATACGCTGACGCTGTGGCCGTCTTGCATCAACCAGTAGGCGCTTGACAAGCCCACGAAGCCTGCGCCGATTACTGCTACTTTTGCCATTTTTTTTCCATGAATGAAAGGCGGTTGTATGGGGTGGAGATGCTCTTTGCGTGGTGCTTAGAGCAGCCCCCGAGTATGCCAAGCGCCAAGGCTTTGCCGCAGATCCATGGATAAAAAAAAGCACCCAGCCCTTTGCGCCTTGGTGTAGGCGCTGGTTGCGTGGGTGCTTGAAAAAAGTAAAGCTGGTAGGTTGGTGTTAACGCTTGAACGTTGGAACGTTGGAACGTTGGAACGTTGGTTGAGGTATGCGCTTAAAAGCGGTAGCGCAGGCCCAGTGTGGTGGCGCTGACGCGTTCGTTGCTGCTGGCTACGTATTTAACAAAATGTTCGTCGTACTGCAGCACAGCGGACCATTCGGGGTTGAATACAACCTCTGCGCCCACGCCGTAAGACCAGTCAAAGCCCTGTTCGGTGCCCGTGGCAGCGCCAGATGCGCGGCTGGCATCGACGGTGGTGCGGCCGTAGGTGGTGCCTATTTTTCCGAGCAAATTGAAATTGCTGCTGACGGGCATGCGTCCGATCAAGCTTAGGTTAATGCCATCGACTTTGGTTTTGCCATTGTTGCGGTCGGTTGAGCCGAAGTCGGTGTAGCCCAGTTCGAAGCCGTAGTTTTCACCGGGAAAGTAATGGCCTGAACTCAAACTATAGGATCGACCCTGGGCGCTGCTGCCAAATACGCCAGCGCCCGTGATGGGGCGTGCCAAGTCTGAGGTGCCCGCGTTGATCGAAATATAGTTGCTCCCCGGAGTGCGCCAGCCTATGTCGGTGGCCGGACTTTGGTACGGCGTAGTGCTTTGGGCGTGTCCCAACGTGCTGGTGAGCAGTACCAATGCAGCGGCTAAATAGCGCTTTTGCAGCCGTTTTGGGGGCTGCGCAGAGGTGTGCCGCAGGCAAGTAAGTCCTTGTGGTTGAAGCGAGTTGGTGTGGGTCATAAAAGGGTACCTTGCATGTTTGTTGAACAACAGTGGAAACGGCATCAAGGTTCGCACAATGCGTCGATTGCATCCGTGCGCAGGGTTACATAGCGGGAAGTAACTGTGCAGCATGCCATTTGCCTTATGAAGTTCGTTAGCCAACAGACCCAGCGCGCAGCGCGGCGCAGCATGGGGTCTTTCAATCTTCGAAGGCGATCTTTATGAAAAGTATTCAACCCACCTTGTTAGCGTTGGCTCTGTGCACGGTGTTTGCAGGCAGTGCCATGGCCCAAACGATGACGAAGGCGCAGCACAGCGCTGCTTCTGACAACATCAGTTCGGAGTACAAAATAGCCAAAGAGAAGTGCGCCAGCCTAGCGGGCCATGCCAAAGATGTTTGCACCACCGATGCCAAGGCGAATGAAAAAATTGCCCAAGCCAAATTGGACGTGCAATACCACTCTACGGCTTCGACCCGCAATAAGTCGCGCATTCACATCGCTGAGGCGCAGTACGACATGGACAAAGTGCGTTGCAACGACAAAGCGGGCAATCTCAAAGATGTTTGCATTCAACAAGCCAAGACCACGCAATCCGAAGCCATTGCGGACTCCAAGTTGAAAATGAAAACCACCGATGCCAACGTTGACGCCAAAGTCAAAGTCGACGATGCCAAACACGCCGCCGATGACACCAAGCGCGAGGCCCAATTGAAACTGGCCAAAGAAAAATGCGATGCCTTGGCAGGCGCAGCCAAAGATACCTGTGTTGGCAAAGCCAATATGGAGTTTGGAAAAAAATAAACGCACCATGGCACCAAGGCGGGCTGAATCAAGGCACGCAGGCTGCATTGGATTATTTTTTAATTTCTCTTTTTTGAATCGAGCACACCATGCAATATCGTTTTGGTATTTACCGGGTCACATCGGGCGTTTTACTCAGTTTGGTACTGTGCGCATGCGCGGGCATGTCCGAACAAGATAAGGGCACCGCTATTGGTGCAGGTGTAGGCGCTGTTGGTGGCTCCATTTTGAGCGGTGGCAGCACGGCGGGCACCGTAGGCGGAGCCGTTTTGGGCGGTGTCATTGGCCACGAAGTGAAGAAGAAAAAATAAGCTCCCACCGCAACAGCCATGCCATGCCATGGCTTAGCGAAATGCGGGTTTGCGTATCCAAGCAAACCCAAGCATGCAGAAATAGGCCGCAATGCGCCTTAGCGCACAACGGTTTGCAATGCGATTTTTTAATATCAACATTTACATCAATATTTAAGGATAAACAATGAGCACGAACACTACCAACGGAAACACTTCTAGTACCAGCAATGGCGGTCTGTTGCAAAGCGCTTTACCTGTAATGGAAAACGTTGCCAAGCAAGCCGACGAGGCATTGCAAAGTGGCATTAAATCGGTGCGCGAATCCACAGAAAATTTGCGCCAACAAGCACGCCATGCCAACGAAGCGGCCATCGGCTATGTGCGCCAAGAGCCCGTCAA
>JBIPME010000028.1:0-10249 GCA_044369275.1 Rhodoferax sp. | reverse complement strand
CCGTTGTGCCGCCACCGGGCAAGGTTTTCCAACTGATGAGCCCTGGGTAACGCAGGCTGCGCACATCGACCCCGTGGTTGCGGTGGTACCAGGCACACCAGCCCTCCCCTGCCAACTTGGAAATTCCGTACACCGTTCCAGGCTCCATCACGGTCTTTTGGGGTGTCATCTCGCGTGGTGTGGTCGGGCCAAATGCAGCGATGGAGCTGGGCCAAAAAACACGCTCAAGCTTGCGGGTTCGGGCCAATTCCAAGACATTGAGCAAACTCTTCATGTTCAAGTCCCACGCCCATTTGGGATGCTGCTCACCCCGCGCCGACAAAGCCGCCGCCAAGAGATAAATTTGCGTAATACCGTGCTGCTCGACGATCTCGGACAAGGCAGCGGCATCGCAGGCATCGAGCATTTCGTGGCAAACATCTTCCACGCGCCCCTCGGGAGACAAATCGCTGGTGACCACCGCTTGCTTGCCATAGCGCTCTGCCAAGGCCAACGTCAGCTCCGTGCCAATTTGTCCATTGGCACCCACAATTAAAATTTTTGAATTACTGCGCACAGACATTAACGCGCTCCTTCTGAAGTGCTGATCAAACCTAACTCACGCCCAGCTTGGGTAAAGGCGGCTACCGCGTGCTCTAGGTCCGCACGCTCGTGCAAAGCGCTCATTTGCACCCGTATGCGCGCTTGCCCTTGGGGCACTACGGGGAAGAAAAAGCCCACTACGTACACGCCCAAATCCAAAAGTCTGGCCGCCAGCTTTTGCGCCACTACCGCATCGAACACCATAATGGGCACGATGGGATGCTCGCCGGGTTTGACCTCAAAACCAGCCTGCGTAATCGCTTGGCGAAAATACGCCGTGTTCTCTGCCAACTTGTCGCGCAGCGCTGTGGACTGCTCCAACAGGTCCAGCACCGCCAAAGACGCACCCACAATGCTAGGTGCCAAGGTGTTAGAGAACAAATAGGGACGCGAACGCTGGCGCAAAATCTCAATCACTTCCTTGCGCGCACTCGTAAAGCCGCCCGATGCGCCGCCCAATGCCTTGCCCAAGGTGCCCGTAATGATGTCGATCTTGCCAAAAACGCCCCGGTACTCGTGTGTGCCACGTCCGGTTTTTCCGATAAAACCACTGGCGTGGCATTCATCCACCCCGAGCAGCGCACCGTACTGGTCACACAGCACGCGTATGGCATCCAACTGCGCAATGGTGCCATCCATAGAGAACACACCGTCGGTAAACACCAAGGTGTGGCGTGCGCCGTCTGCGGCGGCCTGCTGCAAACAACGCTCCAAATCGGCCATGTCATTGTGCAAATAACGGTATTTTTTAGCCTTGCACAAGCGCACGCCGTCAATGATGGAGGCGTGGTTCAAGGTGTCGCTGATGATGGCATCCTGCGCACCGAGCAAAGGCTCAAACAAGCCTCCATTGGCATCAAAAGCGGCGGCGTACAAAATGGTGTCTTCTGTTCCAAAGAATTTGGAAAGCCGCGCCTCTAACGTTTTATGCAAATTTTGCGTACCGCAAATAAAGCGTACCGAACTCATGCCATAGCCATGCGTGCGCAAAGCTTCATGCGCAGCCTCCACCACCACGGGATGTGAAGACAGGCCCAAATAATTGTTGGCGCACAAATTGAGCACTTGGCGCTGCACGCCGCTGGCATCTTGGATCTGAATATGCGCGCCTTGTGCGCTGGTAATCGTGCGCTCGGACTTGTACAAACCCGCCTCGCGCGTGGCAGACAACTCCTCTTGCAGGTATTTGTAAAAACTCTCAGTGGATGGCATAGCTTAAGCTCCTAATAAGTTAAGGGTGGACTTTGAAAGATGGGAAAAAGCAAATAAGGCACAATGGTTCAGAATTTTTTGCAGACCAAGAAATTGCAGTATATCGAAAAAATTCCAACATATCGAACAACATGATTGCAAGAAAAATGAAAGACCCCACCCCACAGCCGCCTCGCGTCGGAGAAACACTGGCCAGCCTACGCCAAAGCCGCGCACTCTCGTTAGAAGAGCTGTCGCGCATGGCAGGGGTGTCCAAGTCCATGCTCTCGCAAATTGAGCGGGCACAAACCAATCCGACGGTCGCCGTTGTATGGCGTTTGGCCAATGCCTTGGGTGTCTCCATGGCGGAGTTGCTAAGCAACGCCCCAGCCCCCCAAGAGCAATCCATTACGCTGGTACCGGCACATGCCACACCCACACTGCGCAATCCAGACGGCTCCTGCGAGTTGCGAATTTTGGGGCCCGTCGACTTGGCTGGGCAATTTGAATGGTATGAATTGAAATTGCAGCCCACAGGCGCACTCGAGTCCCAGGCCCATGAACCGGGCACCTATGAACACCTCACACTGGTCTCAGGCAGCCTCGAAGTGCAGTCAGGCACCGTCCAGCAGCGCCTGAAAACCGGTGAAACCGCCCGCTACCGGGCCGACCAAACACACAGCATCCGCAACATTGGAAAAACCCCAGCCAGCGCTTGGCTGGTCGTTCTGCACACGACTTGAACGGTGAATGGGCCACACAGCAAACGCAAAAATATTTCTTCTTTTTAGCTTTTTTTCCAACTATTATCCCCCCTCACTCTCCTTTTCTACTTTTTTGCTTTTTTGCTTTTCTTTGCTTTTTTGCTTTTTTGCTTTTTTTTGCTTTTCTTTGCTTTTCTGCTTTACGACCTTTCCTGACTTACCCCTTTCACCCCTTTGAGCCCATTTACCCTTGCCACTACGCGACCCAACAACACCATGGAAAAAACGCACAACCTCCTAGAAGACCGCTTGGCCAATGCCTGGGCAGAACTGCATGCCCATGCCGACCAAGGCAACACTTTGCAAGCCGAGGCCTATCGGCTTGCCTTTGCGGACCCTGAGTTTTTGTTACGCCGTGAAACCCGAGGCATGCGCATGCAACTGGAAATGCTCAAGCCCGACCTTGGGCAGACCCAACAAGGCATAGAAAACACCATCGTGGTGTTTGGCAGTGCACGATTTTTAGCCCCCGAACAAGCCCAAGCAGCACTGGCCGCAGCCCAAGCTACCAACGAACCACAGCAACTCGCCTTGGCACAGCGGCACATGCGCAACGCCGTGCATTACGACAATGCCCGCCTGTTTGCGCGCCGGGTTGCAGGCTACAGCGTGCGCAAGCCGCTGCGTGAACGCCTATTCATCTGCACCGGAGGCGGGCCAGGCATTATGGAAGCGGCCAACCGAGGCGCTTTTGAATTGGGCGTTCCTAGCGTTGGGCTGAACATCACCCTGCCCCACGAGCAAAGCGCCAACCCTTACGTCACGCCCAGCCTCAGCTTTAAGTTCCATTACTTTGCGGTACGCAAAATGCACTTCATGATGCGCGCCAAAGCACTGGTCGCCTTCCCTGGCGGCTTTGGCACTTTAGACGAGTTGTTTGAAGTCATCACCCTGGTGCAAACGCAAAAAGCCAAACCTGTACCGATTATTTTGTTTGGCAAGGACTACTGGCAAAAACTGCTCAACATGGAAGTCTTGGTCGACGAGGGGACCATCTCTGCACAAGATTTGGCACTGCTGCACTACACAGACTCCCCTGAAGAAGCTTGGGAAATCATTCGCACGTTTTACGGCTTGTCGACGGATTGAGTGCCTAGGGTTAAGTCCCCTTGCCTTAACCCTATTCAAAACCATAAGCGCAAAACCTGAAGCGCCAAACTTTAAGTTAAAGACCTTAAACGCCACGCCGTGCGCACGCCCAGCCCCACCGCCGCCCCGGTGGTCCAAAAAACCACGGGCACACCCACCAGCGCACCTGCGGCGCCGAAAAATATCGGCATCAACACACTCGACAGATTCAGCACCATCAACCGCAGGCCCAGCGCTTGCCCCTGCTGGGCATGGGGGGTGATTTGGTGCAACATGCTCAGCATCATGGGCTGCACCGATCCAAGCACAAGCCCCAGCAAAACGGAACACAAGCCCATAGCCCACGCCGATTGCATGGCGGGGTACACGGCAAACAACAGCGCAGTCAGCAGCATGGCCACACTGACAACCATCCACTCCCGCAAATGCCGCGCCAACAGCGGCAGGGCAATGCGCACACAGGCACTGGCCATGGCAAAGCCGCCCAAAATAGTACCTATGACCGAGGCGCTAAAAGCCCGCTCATGCCCCAACACCGGGACCACAAAAGTGTGCACATCAAAACATGCGGCCAACAACCAGTTCACCAGCAGCAACTGGCGCATGCGCGCACTGCGCAGCAAATGCCAAACGCTTGCAGCCTGCTCGGTGGTGTCGCGCACCACGGGTGTGCGCTCTTGGGCCGTGCGCATGCACAGCCAAGCCCCCATAGCGAGCAAGGCCATCATCCCATAAGCGGCCCTGAAACCCACGCCATCGCCCAGCGTCCCGCCTAGGTAGGCGCCAGCGTAATCAATCAACAACCCCGCCAACACCGGACCTAAAAAATTAGAAACCGCAGGTCCAATCGACAACCAGCCAAAAAACTGCTTCAACTCAACCGCATCACGCGCTGCACGCCCCACATGGCGCTGCAAAGCAATCGAAACCGTGCCAGTGGCTGCGCCCAGACACAGCGCGCTCAGGCACAGCACTGCATAACTGGCCCCAACCATCGCCACCAAAGCCCCAGCAAAAGCAACTGCAATGGCACAGCCTGCGGGGCGCTTTAAACCGTGCGCATCGACAAAACGTCCCGCTGGTAGGGCTAAAAAAACCTGCGCCAAGGAAAACAAAGCCAGCAACAGCCCCACCGCCCAAGCGCTATAGCCCTGCTTGAGCGCCATCAACGGCGCTGCCATCCGCGTGCCCGACATGCTGGCGTGCAGGCAAACATAGCCCGCAATCAAACGCACCAATCCCCAAGGCTCTAGCCGTGGCTCCTTGCCTGCATATTCGTTCAATTTACTATCCAGATGTTGATTTTGGTGAAGGACTAAAGCCAACCTGACTCGATTAATGCAATCGGTGTTGGCATGTGCGCTGCTAAATCAGAAACTCGCAATGCTTTGTTCATACGGGGACCGCCTCGGCCAATACAGCGTTACGGAACTTGTCGGGTAGTGCCTTAGGGGTCAGCACATCGACAGGTACACCCAAAAGCTTTTCTAGCTCCACTTGAATCTTGGCCACGTCCATCAGTGTCGTGTTTGGTGTTGGGTCAATCAAGATGTCCAAGTCGCTGCCTTCATGGTCATCACCATGGAGCACCGAACCGAAAACACGCGCATTGCGGGCACGGTGACGCTCAACCACAGTGCGAATGGCCGCACGGTTTGTTTGCAGTGCCAGAGATGGCTTCATAAGTATTCTCCAACATTGAAATCCGATTCAATCGGAAGTTGCCATGCTGTGCCATGGCAAAGAAAATGCCCAGCATAGCACCTCCGTCAAATTGCTTAGCACCGAAAAAATTGCAAAAAGCCCGCTTGCGCGGGCCTTGAATGGTGTGCCAATGGTGCGTGCAAAGCTTTCCAAAGCTTATAAAAAACACCTCTGAACAGCGCTTCTAAACAACGCCTTTGGTCTATGGTTTAAACACCCAATTTAAGCGCCATGGAGATTTAACTGCCATGGAGCTTCAACATCAGCGGCACAATCAGCAGCGCAACAATGTTGATGATCTTGATCAAAGGGTTAATCGCCGGCCCGGCCGTATCTTTGTAAGGGTCGCCCACGGTGTCGCCCGTCACAGCTGCCTTGTGGGTTTCTGAGCCTTTGCCGCCAAAGTGCCCGTCTTCAATGTACTTTTTGGCATTGTCCCAAGCGCCACCGCCCGTACACATGGAGATGGCCACGAACAAACCGGTCACGATGGTGCCCATCAGCAGCCCACCCAAAGCCGCAGGGCCTAAAACCAAACCCACCACAATGGGTGCCACCACGGGCAACAGGCTGGGGATCATCATCTCTTTAATGGCGGCACTGGTGAGCATGTCCACCGCCGTGCCGTAGTCAGGCTTGCCACTGCCGTCCATGATGCCCTTGATATCGCGGAACTGGCGACGCACCTCCACCACCACCGCCCCAGCTGCCCGACCCACTGCCTCCATGGCCATGGCTCCGAACAAATACGGAATCAAGCCCCCAATGAACAGGCCAATGATGACCATCGGGTTGCCCAAGTCAAACGTAATGTGCATCTGGAAAGCTTCGAGCTTATGGGTGTAATCCGCAAACAGCACCAAAGCCGCCAAGCCCGCAGAGCCAATGGCATAGCCCTTGGTCACGGCCTTGGTGGTGTTGCCCACTGCATCCAAGGGGTCGGTCACATCGCGCACGCTGTCTGGCAAATCTGCCATTTCGGCAATGCCACCTGCGTTATCGGTAATCGGGCCATAGGCGTCCAAGGCCACCACAATGCCCGCCATACTCAGCATCGCGGTGGCAGCAGTCGCTATGCCATACAGACCTGCCAAGGCATAGGCCGCATAAATCGCCGCGCACACAAACAGCACAGGCCAAGCCGTGGAGCGCATAGAAACGCCCAAGCCCGCAATAATGTTGGTGCCGTGTCCCGTGGTCGATGCCTGGGCAATATGGCGTACCGGCGCATACTGGGTGCCGGTGTAATACTCCGTAACCCAGACCAACGCCCCCGTTAACACCAGACCTACTGTGCAAGCCCCAAACAAAGCGAGCGCAGTGATGGCGCGCCCATCGGCTTGCACGACAGGCGTGGGGAAAAACTGCTGCGTCACAAAGTAAAAAGCCACCAAAGACAAGATGCCCGCTACCGCCAGCCCCTTGTAGAGCGCAGGCATCACATTTTTCATGCCTGGACTGGCTTTGACAAAAAAGCAGCCAACGATGGAGGCCAAAATCGACACCGCCCCCAAGCTCAAGGGGTACAGCGCCGCACTGCTGCCCGCGCCACCGAGCAGCAAAACGCCCAGCACCATGGTCGCAATCAAAGTCACCGCGTAGGTCTCAAACAAATCTGCGGCCATACCCGCGCAATCGCCCACGTTGTCGCCCACGTTGTCGGCAATCACGGCGGGGTTGCGGGGGTCATCTTCGGGAATGCCCGCTTCCACCTTGCCCACCAAATCTGCCCCCACATCAGCACCTTTGGTGAAAATACCGCCGCCCAAACGCGCAAAAATAGAAATCAGCGAAGAGCCAAAGGCAAAACCGATCAAAGGCTCCAGCTTCTCGGCAGTGATTGCGCCATCCGGCACCAAATACCAGTAAAAAGCACTCACCCCCAACAAGCCCAGCCCCACCACCAACATGCCAGTGATCGCGCCGCCGCGAAACGCCACATCCAAGGCCGGGCCAATCCCCTTGGTGGCCGCCTGCGCGGTACGCACATTGGCCCGCACCGAAATATTCATGCCAATAAAACCGCAAGCGCCCGACAACACCGCGCCCACCACAAAACCCACCGCGCTCAACGGGTTCAGGAAAACACCAATCAACACGGTTAAGACCAAGCCAACCATGGCAATGGTTTTGTACTGTCGCGAAAGATAGGCCGCAGCACCCGTTTGAATGGCCGCCGCAATTTCTTGCATGCGCGCATTGCCTGCGTCTTGGGAAAGAATCCAACTTCGGGCCCAAAAACCATACGCCACGGCAACCAAACCGCAAGCCAGTATGAGAACCAATGCCAAATTACTTGTCATAAACAATCTCCTTCTGTTGCTTCGCAAAAAAAGGGGCACCGCAAGCGGTCCCCCCGCTGCGTTGCTTCCTCTGTGCTCCGAAACACTTAAAACTCTAAAACCTTAAAAGCCTAAAACCCTAAAAGCTCTAAAGAATTAAGTCTTGGAGAAGATTGGCCAACAACTTCACTGTAGCTTGAAAACAAGAAACTCTCGCCGCCTTGGCGCAGTCAAGTCTGTAAAATCAGGGTAAATCCTAATCAGGATCCTTCATTTTTCTTAACCAACCAACTTTCATGTCCCTCGATAACGTAACCCCTGGCTCCAAAGTACCCGATGCATTCAATGTCATTATTGAAATCCCCATGAATGCAGACCCCGTGAAATACGAAGTAGACAAGGCCACCGGTGCCATTTTTGTAGACCGCTTTATGAGCACCGCCATGCACTACCCCACCAACTACGGTTATGTGCCCAAAACCATTTCTGGCGACGGTGACCCGGTGGATGTTCTGGTAATCACCCCGTTCCCCTTGATCCCCGGCGTGGTCGTGCCCTGCCGCGCCATTGGCATCCTCAAAATGCAAGACGAAGCCGGTGAAGACGGCAAAGTGCTGGCCGTGCCCACCGACAAAATCCTGTCGATTTACTCTGACTGGCAAAAACCCGAAGACTTGCACGCCCTGCGCTTGAAAACCATTGCCCACTTCTTTGAACACTACAAAGACCTCGAAGAAGGCAAATGGGTCAAAATCATGGGCTGGGAAGGCCCCGAGTCCGCCCGCAAAGAAATCATGGATGGCATCGCCAACTACCAAGCTCAGCACGGCGCATCTTGAACGCCCGCAGCAGCGTTTGCATCCAACTCTCCTCGCTTTAAACGCTGCCGGCTCCCAGGCCCCCTTGTCCATGCACCGCGCCGAGGGGGCGCACCATCGCAGCCAATTGACAAGCGCCCTGCGTTGAATTGACAACCGCCATGCGTTGGGCGACGCATCTCCCGTCACCCCTCGCCCCCGACATAGTCACCAACGCATGCTAAGGTAAGCCCCATCTAGAAACACTGGAGCACGGCATGCCACGCAAAACCACAAGCAAATTCTTCTATTTCCTCGCCCTGTACTGGCTGACAGCACACTGCGCAGCCCAGCCAGTTCTGCCAGTTGCGCCAGGATTTAGCTTTGGCTTATGGGGGGACATGCCCTACCACAAGGCTGGGGACGAGGAAAAACTCCCCTCCGTACTCCAAAGCCTCAACCAATCGGACATTGCTTTCTCGCTGTACGACGGTGACATCAAAGACGGCAGCTCTGCCTGCACAGACAGCATCTACACCAACGCCTTGACCATGTTCAACAGCCTGCGCAAACCCGTTATTTACGTGCCCGGCGACAACGAATGGACAGACTGCCACCGCACCAACAATGGCGGCTACGACAGCCTAGAGCGGCTCAGCCACCTGCGCCGCACCCTGTTCCCCACGCCCAACAGCCTAGGCCAAACCACCCTGCCCTTGGAGCACCAAGGGGCCTTGGGAGAGAAATTTGTAGAAAACACCCGCTTCAGCTACGCAGGCATCGTCTTTGTCGGCATCCACCAACCCGGCAGCAACAACAACTACGTACCCAATGACAAAGAATGCACCCACAAAAGCGCCAGAGACAGCGCCCAATGCGCCGCTGCCAATGCCGAATACACTGAGCGCGACAACGCCAACGTGGCATGGATGCAAGCCGCCTTCGCCCTGGCCAAACAACAAAAAGCCGCAGGCATTGTGCTGGTCAGCCAAGCCGACCCAGGCTTTGACCTGCCAGAGACACCCGACATCGACGAAAGCACCCAAGACGACTACCGTGGCTACCGCCACTTTATGGAGCAACTCAGCACCCAAACCGCGCAATACCAAGGCCAAGTTTTATTCGTCCACGGCGACACGCACTACTTCAAGCTGGACAAACCGCTCTACGCCCCCGGCAAAATGCTGACCAACTTTACCCGCGTAGAAACCTTCGGCAGCCCCAACCTGCACTGGGTGCGCGTCAGTGTAGACACCACTTCCGTCAACGTCTTCACGGTGCAACCCGTTATCGTCGTTCAACCCTAATTTTTTATCCCCCAACCCTGACACCCTCCCTATCCCCTCCCCCCATCTCATAACCCACTTTCCACAACCCCATTCATGACTGATTCATGACCCATTCATAACCGATTCATAACTGATTCCATGACCCACTCCATGACCGACTCCCTCACCACCCCCATGACCTACCTCTCCCTTCACAATGCAATCGCGGCCAGCCTGCTGCTGCTCTTGGGCTTGTTCGCCAGCACCCCCTCCTTCGCCCAAATTTGCACCCGCGAATACATGCCAATATGCGGCCAAGCCGCAGGTGACCCTGCCCCCAAAACCTACCCCAACCGCTGCGTGCTCAACGCCGCCCAAGCCACCGCACTCTCCAATGGCGAATGCACTGCGCAGCAACAGCAACAATCATTACCCCCATTACCGCGCCCAGGCAGCGACGTCGATGCGCACGGCTGCAAACCCTCTGCGGGCTACACCTGGAACGAAGAACTCAACAGCTGCGTGCGCCCTTGGATGAGCAGCGCCGTCACACTTGAAATCGCCCCCAAACG
>JBIPME010000027.1:0-10263 GCA_044369275.1 Rhodoferax sp. | reverse complement strand
CAGGTGGCGGGGTCAGGAATGCTGTGAAAACCCGTTGCTTTGCTGCTGGCAGCGATCTGCGCCTGCCCATAGCGCTGGGCCTCGGTGTAGGCCTTTTCGCTCCAACTCCCGGTGATCACAAAGTCAGCACTGGCTGCGGGTTGGGACGCAAGTGGCTGGTTGTGTGGGGTGCGATGGCCAGCGCCCTTCAAACCCATCAAATTCAGTGGCACGATGGCGTTCTCTGCCAGACCGCCGCCTTGCATAAACAAAATTTTGAAATGCGCAGGCACTTGCAGCAGCTCGCGCAAATCAGCTTGCGCTTGCGCATAAATGGCCATGAATTCTGGGCCACGGTGGCTCATCTCCATCACCCCCATGCCGCTGCCATGCCAATCGGTCATCTCAGCGGCGGCCTGCACCAAAACAGAAGGCGGCATCATCGCGGGACCCGCTGAAAAATTGAACATGGTCATCTTTACGCTACAGAGTTCAAATGGAAGACAAGCCCCCTGCCCCTTGCGTGCGCGGTTCACTCAGCAAGGGCTTGCAATGAAGGGCAAAAGGTTTGAAAAGAGGTTGAAAAAGGTTTGGAAAGGGGTTGGGAAGATTGAAAAAGTTGAAAGGGGAATTTGAAAAAACTTGGTTAAGTTAGGTCGTCACCTGCATCGTCGGTCAAATCCGATGAACCCGCTTCATCGGCTGCGCCAGACGCATTGGAGGCATCTTCTGCTTCGGTGGGGTTGGCATCATTTTCCACAATGCGCTGCAAACCACCGAGTTTGGAGCCTTCATCCAAACCAATCAAGGTCACGCCTTGGGTCGCACGCCCCATTTCCCGAATTTCAGCCACGCGGGTCCGCACCAAAACGCCACGGTCGGTGATCAACATAATTTCGTCTTCTACATGCACCAAGGTGGCGGCCACCACTTTGCCATTGCGCTCAGACTGCTGAATCGCAATCATGCCCTTGGTCCCTCGCCCATGGCGGGTGTATTCAGAAATATTGGTGCGCTTGCCGTAACCATACTCTGTGGCGGTCAGCACGCTTTGTTGCTCGTCTTCGGCGACCAACATGGCGATCACGCTCTGCCCCTCGTCAAGCATCATGCCACGCACACCGCGTGCGCTGCGCCCCAAGGGACGTACATCGTTTTCATCAAAGCGCACGGCCTTGCCGCCATCGCTAAACAGCATCACATCGTGTTGGCCGTCCGTGAGTGCTGCGCCAACCAGGAAATCGCCCTCGTCAAGGTTGACCGCAATAATTCCGCCTTTACGGGGGTTGTTAAATTCGTCGAGCGAGGTTTTCTTGACCGTACCCATGGAAGTGCCCATGAACACGAAGCGGTTTTCGGGGAAGCTGCGTGCATCGCCCGTGAGTGGCAACACCACGGTGATTTTTTCGCCTTCTTGCAAAGGGAACATGTTGACAATGGGACGCCCACGCGAGCCGCGCGAGCCCTGGGGCACCTCCCATACCTTGAGCCAGTACAAACGGCCCCGGTTCGAAAAGCACAAAATATAGTCATGCGTGTTGGCCACAAAAAGCTGGTCAACCCAATCGTCTTCCTTGGTAGCCGTTGCTTGTTTGCCACGCCCACCGCGTTTTTGTGCGCGGTACTCCCCTAGCGGTTGGCTCTTGATGTAACCGCTGTGGCTCATGGTGACAACCATGTCGGTCGGCGTGATCAGGTCTTCGGTGGACAAATCAAATGAACTGTGCTCAACCAAACTGCGTCGGGCGCCCACCTTGGATTGCCCGAATTCGTGGCGTACATGGCCCAACTCTTCGCCAATGATGGCGGCAACCCTTTGGGGCTTGGCCAAAATATCCAACAAGTCATCAATCTCTGCCATGACTTCTTTGTATTCGGCGACGATCTTGTCTTGCTCCAACCCCGTCAAACGCTGCAAACGCATTTGCAAAATTTCTTGCGCTTGCGTATCCGACAACCGGTACAAACCATCGCTGCCCATACCGTACATTTTTTCCAAACCTTCGGGGCGGTAATCGTCTGCGGTTACCAGCCCGCCGTCTGCACGCGAACGGGTCAGCATTTCGCGGACCAACTTGCTGTCCCAAGTGCGCTCCATCAACTCCGCTTTGGCAACGGGAGGGGTCGGTGCATTGCGAATAATTGCAATGAAATCATCGATATTGGCCAGCGCAACCGCCAGCCCTTCCAGCACATGGCCACGCTCACGCGCTTTGCGCAAGTTGTACACCGTGCGCCGCGTCACCACCTCGCGGCGATGGTCCAAAAAGACCTCGATCAAGTCCTTCAAATTACACAGCTTAGGCTGGCCATTAATCAAGGCCACCATATTGATACCAAAGGTATCTTGCAACTGCGTTTGTTTGTACAGATTGTTGAGAACCACTTCAGGAACTTCGCCGCGTTTGAGCTCAATCACCAAACGCATGCCGGACTTATCGGACTCATCCTGAATGTGGCTAATGCCTTCAATTTTCTTTTCGTGCACCAACTCTGCCATGCGCTCTTGCAGCGTCTTTTTATTCACCTGGTAGGGCAATTCGTCAACGATGATGGCCTGGCGCTGGCCTTTGTCGATGTCTTCAAAGTGGCACTTGGCCCGCATGACCACCTTGCCGCGCCCCGTGCGGTAGCCGTCTTTCACCCCGTTAATGCCGTAAATAATGCCTGCGGTAGGGAAGTCTGGCGCGGGAATAATGTCCATTAAGTCATCGATACTGGCCTGCGGATTGCGTAACAAATGCAAACAAGCGTCCACCACTTCGTTGAGGTTGTGCGGCGGAATATTCGTCGCCATACCCACGGCAATACCACCCGAGCCATTGACCAACAAATTCGGGATACGCGTTGGCAACACCAACGGCTCTCTCTCCGAACCATCGTAATTGGGACCAAAATCGACCGTTTCCTTGTCCAAATCGGCCAGCAATTCGTGCGCTATTTTCGCTAAACGAATCTCCGTATAACGCATAGCCGCCGCGTTATCGCCATCCACCGAACCAAAATTGCCTTGGCCATCGACCAGCATGTGCCGCATCGAAAAGTCCTGCGCCATCCGCACAATCGTGTCGTACACCGACTGGTCCCCGTGGGGGTGGTATTTACCAATCACGTCCCCCACAATACGCGCAGACTTCTTGTAAGCGCGATTCCAGTCATTATTGAGCTCGTGCATGGCAAACAGCACACGCCGATGCACAGGCTTAAGCCCATCACGCGCATCGGGTAGCGCACGCCCCACGATCACACTCATTGCGTAATCAAGGTAGCTTCTGCGCATCTCCTCTTCTAGGCTAATAGGCAGGGTTTCTTTGGCAAACTGGGTCATTGAAATTGTGGGCAACGTCTTAAATAACCTGACATTCTACGGCCCAAGTCCAAGCCAACCATTATTTCCTTAAATCGATCTACCTCGTCCTCACCCACGCCTACACCCTGCCATGTTAGAAGAAGCATTTGCTTCCATAGTCCAATTTTGAAATAATGGATTTATGCTATGGCATAATAAAATGTGTTGGCGAATAATTTTCATCAATGATGAACGTTTTGCCAGTGTTTTATTTACCGCAGCGCCGCTGCAATTTGGTACGGAAAAAGGAAAATCATGCTATTAATTAACAGAGTAGGCATCGTTATTGCGTCTTTAGCCCTAACTGCAACAGTAGGCGCTCAAGAAGTGAGTAACTGGAAAAGCACCACAGGTGAAGTTTGGAAAAACTCGTTCGGCGAATGCTGGCGCAGTTCCAACTGGACCCCAGCCACTGCAGCCCCAGGCTGCGATGGCGCTATTGTCCCAGTTGTAGAGACGCCTAGGTCAGCACCCGCCAAACGCGCAGACCCCGTCGTCGTGCCCCCAGTGGTTACGCCTGCGGCACCCGTTGTAGTGCCCGCAGCAACGTCTGCCAAAGTTACTTATGCTGCCGATGCATTCTTTGACTTTGACAAAGCGGTACTCAAGCCAGAAGGCAAAGCCAAGTTGGATGATTTGGTTGGCAAAGTAAAAGCAATCGGCTTGGAAGTCATCATTGCAGTAGGCCACACCGACTCTGTTGGTAGCGATGCATACAACCAAAAACTCTCCATGAAGCGCTCAGAAGCCGTTAAAGCTTACTTGGTTTCCATGGGAATCGAAAAGAACCGCGTCTACACCGAAGGCAAAGGCGAAAAACAACCCGTTGCTGACAACAAGAATTCAGAAGGACGCGCTAAAAATCGCCGCGTAGAGATCGAAGTTGTTGGAACCCGGACCACGAAATAATCTTTTTTGATCCCTCACAAAACCCGCTACGGCGGGTTTTTTTATGCCCATAATGTGTGCCATGACCTCCTCTATCAATGCAGACCCTGCGGAACTCGCCAAATTCTCAGAACTCGCCCACCGTTGGTGGGATACAGAAAGTGAATTCAGACCCCTACACCAAATCAACCCCCTGCGACTAGACTGGATTACAAGCCTGTGCACCCTCAATGCGCAGCAAGTGCTTGATGTCGGATGTGGCGGTGGTATTTTGTCGGACTCTATGGCGCGCAAAGGTGCCCAAGTTTTGGGAATAGACCTTTCTAGCAATGCACTCAAAGTCGCGCAACTGCATGCTTTAGAAGCGCAAACTCCGAATGTTCAATACAGAGAAATCAGCACCGAACAACTGTCTGAAGAATCCCCCCAAAGCTTTGACGTTGTCACTTGCATGGAAATGTTAGAACACGTGCCCAACCCCGCCTCGGTGGTGCAAGCTTGTGCAAAATTGGTAAAGCCAGGCGGCTGGGTTTTCTTCTCCACACTCAACCGGAATCCAAAATCCTTTTTATTTGCAATTCTGGGTGCGGAGTACCTGCTCAAACTTCTTCCACGCGGCACGCATGAATACGCCAAAATGGTACGCCCCAGCGAACTGGCTGCATACTGTAGAAAAGCGCAATTAGAAGTCAAACACATGAGGGGCTTGGAATACAACCCCCTCACGCGCCGCTATTGGCTCAGCGACAACACCAGCGTCAATTATTTGGTCGCGACCCAAAAACCCCTTCTTTAGGGCACTTCGCTGCGCACCCCCGCCCTCCCCTAGCCCTCTCACCGCCAACCCATTGAGCGCCCCTACGGCTTCAAACGCATCGCTACGCCCATGAAAGAAAATACCAAAGCCGTTTTATTTGATTTAGATGGCACGCTCATCGACAGTGCACCTGATTTGGCTGCGGCAGTAGACCAAATGCGCCTGCAACGCGCCATGCCCTCCTTGCCCTTGGAAATGTACCGCCCTATGGCGGGTGCGGGTGCTCGCGGCATGCTGGGCATTGCCTTTGGCATAACACCTGAAGACAGCGAATTTAATGCGCTGCGCGAAGAGTTCTTTAGCAACTACGAACGCTGCCTGACACAACGCACCACCGCATTTGAGGGAGTCGTAGAACTCATTGAACGCATCTGCGCCATCCCCCTTCTGTGGGGCGTAGTGACCAACAAATCCATGCGCTTTGCCCTGCCCTTAAGCCAATCCATGGCCTTATTTTCATCCGCTGGAACGGTGGTTGGTGGCGACACTACGCCCCATGCCAAACCACATCCCGCACCACTCTTGGAAGCCGCGCGCCAATTGGGCGTAGCACCCGAACAATGCATTTACGTAGGCGACGATGCCCGTGATATCGTCGCCGGCCTTGCTGCGGGCATGCACACCGTGGCAGCCAGTTACGGTTACCTAGGCCATAAAACCGACATCGCATCATGGGGCGCCCATGCGCAAATTAATTCTCCTTTAGAGCTCTTGCAATTACTCAGAAAGGCCTAAAATAGCAAACTTGGGGCTGCACTGGTTTCGACGTGGGTTCGGACGCGCAGCAGGGCATGTCGAGCTGAGTGCGCTCGTAAAACAGATTCAAACAAACTAACTGCAAACGACGAACGTTTCGCACTCGCCGCTTAATTGCGCGTGAGCCTCACAACAGCAAGCCGATAGGCTGGGCAAGGGTAATCGGGTCGCAAGGCCAGACTATCCAGGCTGTGGGGTAATTTCATTCGGCTGGGCTTATCTTGGGTAACTTAGGGTAGGTCGAGAAAATAGGTTACTGGCGTTTTGCATAGCGTGCCACTGCGCGATGCAAAAAGTAAGATTTAAATCAGACGGCTACACATGTAGAACTGCTCGAAAAAGGCTTGCGGACGCGGGTTCAAATCCCGCCAGCTCCACCATAACTATGTACGAGGGTGTATGCCGAGATACGGCGTACACCCTTTTTCATTGGGGAAACGCCTGTAACAGTGTCGCGATTCCCAATGCCATAACGCAACCTGGCCGACTGACAAAAAGCGAGTGAGCTTCACCGATAGCGGCGGGCTTTACTTGGAAGTCTCCCCCTGGTGCAAAGCGCTGGTTTCTCAAGCACCGCAAAGAAGGCAAGGGCGACAAGGCGGGGCGGCTTGTTCAATCGCGCATGGCCTTGGGCAGTTACCTTGCAGTATCTTGGGTGGCCGCACGAAAAGCCCGCGATGTCGCCAAAGCCGTCAAGACCCAAGAGTTTGACCCTGTGCAAGCCCGCAAGGTGGACAAACTCAAGGCAAAGGCACTGGAGGTGACAACTTGTTTGACAACGGTCGTTATCGGTCTTCAGCGGCGCCGCACTCCACTTTGCCACAACGAAGGCTGGGCAGTGTTTCTTCGGTGCGATTTGCGGCAGTAGGCCGATTACTACGCTCATACCTCATTGGAGAAGGCTACCATTACTGAGATGCATCACAAAATGTTACACTATAAAATAATTTATAATTTTTGCAGGGTATCAGTTGCTTCTAAGAGCGGTTGCCATTACCCTCCCCCCCGAATTTGGACGCCACAGATCGATATCTGAGCGTTTGTAGTCGGGGTTTTTACCGTAGGAGACGGGTTGAAAAATCAATTCAAAAAGGTCACGATTAGCGTAGGTACAACTTGCTTTGCAAGTGACAACTCTGGTTTGGAAACGAACGCACAGGCTGCGGTAGCTATATTTGTACCAATCAACTCCAGTTCTGTTATTGACCATAACCACGTCTCTTTTTCAGAAGATGTGGTTTTATGAGCCTGCTTGTCACTGGCGGTGCCGGCTTCATCGGCAGCAATTTCGTGCTCGACTGGCTGGCCCAGTCGGACGAGCCCCTCATTAACCTCGACAAGCTCACCTACGCAGGCAACATCGAGAACCTGCAAAGTCTCAACGGTGATCACCGCCATGTTTTCGTGCAGGGCGACATAGGCGATTCAGCTTTGGTCAATGGCCTTCTCGCCAAAAACCAACCTCGCGCCATCGTCAATTTTGCCGCCGAAAGCCATGTGGACCGCAGCATCCATGGCCCGGAAGACTTCATTCAGACCAACATCGTCGCCACCTTTCACTTATTGGAAGCGGTGCGCGCCTACTGGAACAAGCTGCAAGGCGACGCCAGGCAAAACTTTCGATTCCTTCACGTCTCGACCGATGAAGTTTATGGCTCGCTTGCAAAGGACGACCCCGCCTTCACCGAAACCCATCGTTACGAACCCAACAGCCCGTATTCGGCGAGTAAAGCCGCCAGTGATCATCTGGTGCGTGCCTACCACCACACCTACGGCCTGCCGGTGCTCACCACCAACTGCTCCAACAACTACGGTCCGTATCACTTCCCGGAAAAGCTCATCCCGCTGATGATCGTCAACGCGCTCGTGGGCAAGCCTCTGCCTGTGTATGGCGACGGCCAGCAAATCCGCGACTGGCTCTACGTCAAAGACCATTGCAGCGCGATTTGCCGCGTACTGGAAGCAGGGCAAGTCGGCGAGGTCTACAACATCGGCGGCTGGAATGAGAAACCCAACATTGAAATCGTCCACACGGTTTGCACATTGCTGGACGAACTTCGCGCCCGAGCCGATGGCAAAAGCTATCGCGAACAAATCACCTACGTGACTGACCGCCCCGGCCATGACCGCCGCTACGCCATTGACGCCAGCAAGATAGAGCGTGAACTCGGCTGGAAACCCGCTGAAACCTTCGAAACGGGTATCCGCAAAACCGTTGCGTGGTATCTGGATCACCAGGAGTGGGTAACCAACGTCCAATCCGGCGCTTACCGCGAATGGGTTGGAAAAAATTACGCAGAAAGAATCGCATGAACCGCAAAGGCATCATCCTCGCCGGTGGCTCCGGCACACGGCTCTACCCCGTGACCAAAGCAGTCTCCAAACAACTGCTGCCGATTTACGACAAGCCGATGATCTACTACCCGCTCAGCACCCTAATGCTGGCGGGCATTCGCGACATCCTCATCATTTCCACCCCGCAAGACACACCGCGCTTTGAGCAACTTCTAGGCGACGGCAGCGACTGGGGACTCAACCTGCAATACGCCGTGCAACCTAGTCCAGATGGCCTGGCTCAAGCCTTTATCATCGGCAAAGACTTCATCGGCAACGCCCCCAGCGCCTTGGTGCTGGGCGACAACATTTTCTATGGCCACGACCTGCACGCTCTGCTTGAAAAAGCCATGGTGCGCACTCAAGGTGCAACCGTTTTTGCCTACCACGTGCAAGACCCCGAGCGTTACGGCGTGGTGGCCTTCGACACGCAAGGCCGCGCCACCAGCCTGGAAGAAAAACCTGCCAGTCCCAAGAGCAACTATGCCGTCACCGGCCTGTATTTCTACGACAACCAAGTCGCCGACATCGCAGCCAACCTCAAGCCCTCGGCGCGGGGCGAGCTAGAGATTACCGACCTGAACCGCATTTACCTTGAACGCGACCAGCTTAGTGTCGAAATCATGGGCCGTGGCTATGCCTGGCTGGACACCGGCACCCACGAGAGCCTGATCGAAGCCAGCAATTTCATCCAGACCATCGAAAACCGACAAGGCTTGAAAGTGGCTTGCCCAGAAGAAATTGCGTACCGCAAAGGCTTCATTAATGCCGCGCAACTAGAAAAGCTGGCACAGCCGTTGGCCAAAAACGGCTACGGGCAATACTTGCAACGCCTGCTGAAAGAAGGGATTCAGCCGTGAAAAAGCTGATCGTCCAAGATACCCTCGTGTCGCTGACCAGAATCAATGATGCTGACTACATCTCATTGACCGATATCGCACGCGTTCGAAACCCTGACGAACCTAAAGACGTTGTCAAGAACTGGTTGCGCAATCGCTCCACCGTCGAATACCTGGGATTGTGGGAAAAAATCAACAACGCCGCTTTTAAAGGGGTCGAATTCGACTCCTTTAGACTTCAAGCGGGATCCAACAGCTTTACCTTGTCGCCCAACAAGTGGATCGAGGCCACGGGCGCTATTGGCATCAAAAGCACCGTAGGGCGAGGTGGCGGCACATATGCCCACAGAGATATCGCCTTTGAGTTCGCATCCTGGGTGTCGGCAGAGTTCAAGCTTTACCTGATCAAAGAATTTCAGCGACTCAAGGAAGAAGAAGCCGTCAAGCTGGAGTCTGGCTGGGACATCAAACGCAGTCTTGCCAGAATCAACTACACAATACACAGCGATGCGATCAAGGAAGCCATCATCCCGCTCAGCATTACACCAGCGCAAACCGGGTACATCTACGCATCAGAAGCCGACCTGTTAAATGTCGCCCTATTCGGGATGACGGCAAAAGAGTGGCGAGAACAAAACCCGGATCAACCCGGCAATATTCGGGATACCTCTACCGTCGAGCAACTCGTTGTTCTCTCCAACCTTGAAAGTCTGAACGCCGCGTTTATTCGTCAAGGCTTCTCGCAACCTGAGCGACTCAAAACGCTGAACGAATTGGCGATAGGCCAATTGCGTTCCTTGCTTGGCCACAACACGGCAGGAAAACTCAAGTGAAAGCAACAACACTCGCCATTCCCGACGTGCTCATCATCGAACCCAAAGTGTTCGGCGACGAGCGCGGCTTCTTTTTTGAAAGCTTCAACCGCCGCCAATTCGCCGACCTCATCGGGCGTGACGTGGATTTTGTGCAAGACAACCACAGCCGGTCAAGCAAAAACGTGCTGCGCGGCCTGCATTACCAAATCCAGCAACCCCAAGGCAAGCTGGTGCGCGTGGTGCAGGGCGCGGTATTTGACGTGGCCGTGGACATACGCCGCAGTTCGCCCACCTTCGGGCAGCACGTTGGCGTGGAACTCTCCGCCGAAAACAAGCGCATGTTGTGGGTGCCCGAAGGCTTCGCCCATGGCTTTGTGGTGTTGTCAGACACCGCAGAGTTCCTCTACAAAACCACCGACTACTGGGCACCAGAATTCGAGCGCAGCATTGCCTGGAACGACCCCGCCATCGGCATCCAATGGCCCA
>JBIPME010000340.1:0-3253 GCA_044369275.1 Rhodoferax sp. | reverse complement strand
TCGATGAGCATGTAAAGCGTAAATAAAGCGTAAATAAAGTGCAAATAAAGTGCAAATAAAGTGCAAGTAAAGCGCAAGCCAAGCACGCAAAAACACACACCCACACACCGCCCGTGCCCATGAAACGCCAACCCAACGCCCCGGTCCCACCGTCCGCGTAAACCACCACCCGCAGCAGCAGGCCCCAAGGAAAACGGAACTATGGCAGTCGACTCGAAACAACTACAGCCCATCATCATCAAGCGGGTGAAAAAGGGCGGGCACGCCGCCCATGGGGGCGCGTGGAAGATTGCGTATGCCGACTTCGTGACCGCGATGATGGCTTTCTTCTTGCTCATGTGGCTGCTGGGCAGCACCTCAGACGGCGACAAAAAAGGCATCTCCGAATTCTTCCAAGCCCCCTTGAAAGTGGCCATGCAAGGCGGCCCCGGCGCGGGCGCGAGCACCAGCGTGATCAACGGCGGGGGCAACGATTTAACCCAAGTCACCGGCCAGACCAAGCGCGGTGAAGGGGCCGACAAAGAAGCCAAGCGCTACGCCGTGGAAAAGAAAAAAGCCGACCGCGCTAAAAAAGACGCGCAAAGCATGGCCGCACTCAGCGCCAAAATCGCCAGCACCATCTCAGCCAACGGCAAACTCGCTGAATTCAGCTCGCAAATCAAAATGGAAATTACACCCGACGGTTTGCAAATCCAAATCGTGGACGACCAAAAGCGCCCCATGTTCGACAGCGGCAGCGCGTTAGTGAAACCCTATATGCGTGACATTTTGAAAGAAATCGGCAACGCCTTGATGGACGTGGAAAACAAAGTCAGCTTAGATGGCCACACCGACAGCCAAGCCTATGGTGACGTTGCGCGTGGCTACAGCAACTGGGAGCTTTCAGCCGACCGTGCCAACGCCTCGCGGCGCGAACTCATGCGCTCTGGCATGCCCGAAAACAAGCTCGCCAGAGTGGTGGGCATGGGCGCGAGCTTGCCCATGGAGCCCGCTGCCCCCTTGAGCCCAACCAACCGGCGCATCAGCATTTTGGTCATGACCAAAGAGGCAGAAGAGCGCCTACTAGGTGCGGGACGCTTGCCCGCGGAACCGGAGAGTGAAACATCAAACGTTGCAAACACGCCTAAAACCAAACCCTAATTTTCGCCAATTCAGTCATACTCACTTCAACATAAATTAGCCCGGGAAAGGGAATGCCATGTCAAAAGATCTTCGTTTTTTAATCGTCGATGACTTCTCCACCATGCGCCGCATTGTGCGCAACTTGCTCAAGGAAAGCGGTTACTCCGATGCCGACGAAGCCGAAGACGGCGTAGCCGCCTTGCAAAAACTGCGCAACGGCACCAACTTTGACTTTGTCGTCAGCGACATCAACATGCCCAACATGACCGGCTTTCAGCTGCTCACCGAAATCAAAAAAGACGACAAACTCAAGCACCTGCCCGTGCTCATGGTCACCGCCGAGGCGCGCAAAGAAGACATCGTGCTGGCCGCCCAACTCGGCGCCGTAGGCTACATCGTCAAGCCCTTTACCAAAGCGGTTTTGGAAGACAAAATCAACCTCATCGTGAGCAAAATGGGACTGAAATGAACGTACCCCCTCCCTCCATCCCAGCGCCAGAAAACGCTATGCAAGCCTCAGCAACTGTCCAAGCTACAGACCCCCAAACTACCGGACAGGCCGCCACCCAAACGCCCAACACCCCAGAGAGCATGGAGGGCATTGAAGTCCACCACCAGCTCGGCATACTCACGCGCCAGCTGCACGACTCGCTCAGCGGCTTGGGCCTGACTAGCAAAGTCAAAGACTGGGCCGGTGAACTGCCCGACGCCAAAAGCCGCCTCTCCTACATTGCCCGCCTCACGGGCCAAGCCGCCGAGAAGGTGCTCAACCAGGTCGACCAAGCCAAGGCACAGCACGACTTTATTGCATCCGAGACCCGCCGCATTGGTGCCCTGATCGTGAAAGACCCGGTGGCCGCCGTGGCCAAGGGGCATGTCATGAACTTTATCAGCGCGGTCGATGTCGCCAGCGCCAAAGTCGACAGCCACCTCACCGAGATCATGATGGCGCAGGACTTTCATGACCTCACCGGTCAAGTCATCGCCAAAGTCGTCACGCTCGCAGCCACCATTGAAGAGCAGCTCTTGGCTTTGCTCATTCAAACCGCCCCGGTCGAAACGGCCGCCAAAGCCGCCGCCGTGCAAGAAGCCTACGTCCCCGCGCTGGACGGGCCCGTGGTCGATGCACAAGGCAAAACGGACGTGGTCACCGACCAAGCCCAAGTCGATGATTTACTGGCCAGTTTAGGGTTTTAAAACCCCCCTGCTAAATCGCCTCCCCCTTTTGCGAAGCGGCCCCGCTTGCGAAGAAGCCTCGCTTGCGGAACAAGGGCCTTTTCTCAGCGCAAGGGGTTGGGCAAAAAAGCGCTTGAGCCCCCCCAGTACAGCCTTGCAACACATTGCAAGCGGTTTCAAAAAACCCCCTTTTCACCGCGCTTTTTTCACTTTAGCCAGGGCGAAGCTAGCCAGACAATGGAGACAACATAAGAGTCTCTCACCATGGAATCTGGCAGCCAAGATCGCAACCTCCCCGCCTCGCAGCGCAAGCTGCAAAAAGCCCGTGACGACGGTCAGGTCAGCCGCTCGCACGACCTCTCGCACCTGGCCATTTTGGGCACGGGCTGCGCGGCCCTGCTGGTGCTGGCACCCGTGCTGTTTGGGTACATGAAGAAGGAAATGGCACGCCAACTTTCGTTCGATGCCCAAACTGTCAAATCCATGGACTACATGCTCACCCGGCTGCACGATGGTGCGGCGGTGGGCGTGGTAAGCAGCGCTATTTTTGGGGCCTTGGTGATCAGTGCCACGATTTTGGCTGCGGTGGCCTCGGGCGGCTGGGTGCAGAGTTTAAAACCGCTGATGCCCGACCTGGGCCGACTCAGCCCGCTGCGCGGTTTTGGCAATTTATTCTCCAAACAAAAACTGCTCAACACCGCCAAGATGCTGGTGCTGACGGGGGTGTTGCTCACCATTACCGCGCTGTTTCTGAGCCATGGGTTTGCGCAACTGGCGGCGCTGATTTTGCAGCCTTCGAGCAACTCGATTGGCTTTGTGGCGCAGTGGATCAGCCACGGCCTGGGGCTGCTGCTGCTGGTGGTGTTACTCGCCGCGATGGTGGACGTGCCGCTGCAATCGTTCTTGCACAAAGACCAGATGAAGATGTCACACCAAGAGGTCAAGCAAGAGGGCA
>JBIPME010000339.1:0-3256 GCA_044369275.1 Rhodoferax sp. | reverse complement strand
GATGAACAGGCCGACTTGTCCGTGCACGGCGGCTTGGACAAAGCGGTATACGCCTACCCCAGCGAGCATTACCCCTTTTGGCGTGAAGCACGGGCCCAAGCAGGCCTGACAGCCATCGACACGCAGTTGAATTTCGGTGCCTTGGGTGAAAACCTGAGCCTCGAAGGCCTGCTGGAACAAGACGTCTGGGTCGGCGATGTGCTGGCTTTTGCCGATTGCAAATTGCGCGTTACCCAACCACGCGAACCCTGCTACAAATTCAACGCAGCCATGGGGTTTGCGGGTGCCGTTCGCTTAATGGCCCAAAGTGGCCGCTGTGGCTTTTATTTGGCAGTAGACCAACCGGGCAAGCTGCAAGCCGGGGCCCCATTCGAACTCATCCCCGGGTCACGCCAGCTCAGCATTCCAGACGCCTTTAACGCAAAAATGTTCAAAAACCTGCGCTAAAGCAACAGGCGCATGCCTTCACGTTAACAAGGCTTGGATTTGCGCATCCTTTTCCCGCCACAACTGCTGCACCCACTGTTGAAAAGCCTCGCGCACGGCGGGGTCGCTTGCGTAGTCGCCCTGCAACAGGTGCAGGGGCACCGGCAGGGTCCGCACCCGAACCACCACACGCTTTAATTTTCCGCATAAAAACTGCCAAAAATCAGGCACTCCATCGGGGTACACAATGGTCACGTCCACAATCGCCTGAAATTTGTCGCCCATCGCATCCAAAGCAAATGCCAAACCGCCCGCCTTGGGCTTGAGCAGGTGCTGGTAGGGGGAATGCTGTTGTTGGTGTTTGGCGGCGGTAAACCGCGTTCCCTCTAAAAAATTCATCACACTGGTGGGCGTTAAAGAAAATTTGGCGCAGGCTTTGCGTGTTGTCTCTTGGTCTTTTGCCCGCATCTCGGGGTGTTTTTTCAAATAGGCCTCGCTGTGGCGGCGCATAAAAGGAAAATCAAGCGCCCACCAGGCCAGTCCCATCACCGGCACCCAAATCAACTGGCGTTTCAAGAAAAATTTCAACAAGGGAATTTTTTTGTTCAGCAGGCGCTGCAACACCAAAATATCGACCCACGATTGGTGGTTGCACTGCACCAAATACCAGCACTGCGGGTCGAGTTGCTGAACACCCTGCACATCCCACACGGTGCGCTGCGTTAAGCGCATCCACAGGCCGTTGCCAGAAATCCACGCCTGCGAGATACGCAGCAGCCAAGGGTCTAGCCGCATGCGCGCTGCGGGGAACGGCAAAACCAGTTTGAGCAGCGCAAAAACCAACAGCAAAAACACCCAAAACAGCATATTCAGAACCATTAACACGCTGGCAAGCGCACCTACCGAATAGGAACAAACACCGTGCAACTTCCCCATTCGTGTGACCTCTTAGTTTTGAATAACCCTGCGTGCAAATCGCACCAAATAGTCCATTAACTGCTCGGCCGCCTGTATGGCAGCCTGCTCATCACCGCTGGCCACGGCTTGGGCCAAAACCAAGTGGTAGCGGGCACCTTCTTGAACCGCCCCCTCATGCTGGTAAGCGTACCAAAAGCGCCGGCACTTCACAATCAGCGGCTGCACACACTTGACTGCGCAAGGGTTGTGGCTGGCTTGGTGGCTGATCACGTCCAGCGCATGGTCTGCCACCATGTAGTCTTCGAGCTGCCCACCCGCCGCCGCATCGACCATGGCTTGACCGCGCAGAAGTATTTCTGCGCGCTGGGCATCTGTGGCGCGGCGCGCTGCACATGCCGCAATTAAACACTCCAAAACTCGCCGTGTTTGAATTAAATCCAAGTGCTGTGCCAAGTCAATCTGTGACACCAACAAGCCGCGCCGAGGCTGCTGGTCAATCAAACCCACCGATACCATGCGCAACAAAGCTTCCCGAACCGGCGTGCGCCCCAACTGGGTGAGTTGCAGCAACTCCGCCTCGACCACAGGGCTTCCTGGTGGTAGGCGCAAGGTGGCGATTAAAACCTCAATGGCATCGTAGGCCACATCGGCAGCACGTTGTTTGTAGGGGGAAGCAGGAGGCATAGCTAAGTCTTGAAATATATTTAAAATTATGAATGGTGCAACATTACACACCTTAATTCTAAATTTTTACTAAATGAAATCTAGTTATTTTAATACTGTTGCATTCACCCGATAGGCAATTGCACTGTAGGTGCAGCGCAACGATGGAACATGGAGGTGAAAGAGTCGGGTACGCAGCGCGGGTCATCATGCAGGCCACTGCACCAGCCACCACGCGCACAGCGGCTGCAGCGTCTGGCCAGCACCACGGCACAGGCAGGGCGATACGCCGACCGAAAGGACCCCCACCGCTACGTTGAAACAGCGCCAAAAAAGCAACCGCAGACTAGGGCGGCATTACTTTAAGCGGTGTTACTTTAGCGACCTTACTTTAGCTGCTGTTACGCTGGGGATTAAGTCGCAGCGAATGGCACTAAAAACCCGCTTAGAGACGAATGCCCCAGCCATAGGGGTCGTCGGCTTGCATCAACAACGTGCTTTCGGCGCTCATGTAAGCACGCCCGCGCAATGTTGGAATGATTTTGTCGCCGCTGCGCTCGTAGCTGGCTTCAAACTGACTGCCAATAATGCTGGCTTGGCACCAAATTTCACCCGGTGCGAGTTTGCCATCCGCAGCCAGACACGCCAACTTGGCGCTGGTGCCTGTGCCACACGGGGAGCGATCGTAGGCTTTGCCAGGGCACAGCACATAATTGCGGCTGTCTGCCTTGTGGGCCTGCGCGGTGGGCGCATCGTCAGCAGGCCCAAAGAGTTCAATGTGGTCAATCACCGCGCCATCCGCACCCGTAATGCCTTGCGCTACCAAGGCATCGCTGACCGCGCAGCTGTAGGCCATCAAGGCCTCTAAACCATCGCTGGCCACACGCTGGCCATGGTCTTCCATCAAGAAAAACCAATTTCCGCCATAGGCAATATCACCATGCGCACGTCCGTAACCGGGAACGTCTACCGCAACCCCTTTGGCATAGCGCCATGCCGGTACGTTGCGCACACTCACGCTGCCGTCTGCGTGCAAGGTGGCCTGCACGTCGCCCACGGGGGTTTCAATGGTGTGCAGCCCGGGTTGAATACGCCCTAAGTAAGCCAGCGTAGCAACCAAGCCAATCGTGCCATGTCCGCACATGCCCAAATAGCCCGCATTGTTAAAAAAGATCACCCCCGCGCTGGCCTGCGGCGAAACCGGCTGGCACAGCAGCGCCCCCACCACCACATCACTGCCCCGCGGCTC
>JBIPME010000338.1:0-3258 GCA_044369275.1 Rhodoferax sp. | reverse complement strand
CATGGCTGCTGCGCCTTGCGTGGGTCCAAGGCATCGCGCAAGGCGTCACCCATAAGGGTTAGCAACAGCAAAGTTAGCACCAAGACGGCAAAGGTGGACAGCGAGATCCACCAAGCATCAATGTTGTTTTTCCCTTGCGACAGCAGCTCACCTAAGGAGGGGGTGTTTGGCGGCACGCCCAGCCCCAAAAAGTCCAATGAAGTGAGGGCCAAGATGGCGCCACTCATGCGAAAGGGCAGAAACGTCACCACTGGCGTCATGCTGTTGGGCAAAATGTGGCGCGTGATAATTTTCCAGTTAGACACCCCCAAGGCGCGTGCAGCACGCACGTAGTCCATCTGGCGATTGCGCAAAAACTCTGCGCGCACATAGTCTGACAAACTGATCCAGCCAAACAGGCTCAGCAAAATCAATAGCAGGCTCACGCTGGGGGCAAAAACCGCGCTGAAAATAATCAGCAAATACAGCTCCGGCATCGCACTCCATATCTCGATAAAGCGCTGCAAAGTCAAATCAATCGCGCCGCCAAAAAAACCTTGTACCGCCCCTAAAAAAACACCGAGCAACACACCGCTTACCGTCAGCGCCAAGGCAAATAGCACGCTGACCCGAAAGCCATAAATCAGCTGCGCCAAAAGGTCACGCCCACGGTCATCGGTGCCCAACCAGTTGTCGCGGCTGGGCGCGCTGGGGTTGGGTGATTTTGCAAAATAATTCAGTGTTTTGGGGCCATAGGGATTGGGGGCAAACACGGCCCAATTACCCGGCTCGGACAGGCGTTGCGCAATGAAAGGATCCAGGTAGTCGGTGGGGGTGGCGAAATCCCCGCCAAACGTAGTCTCAGGGTAGTCGCGCCAAAGCGGCCAATAGGCCTCTCCTTGGTAGACCAGCACCAACGGGCGGTCATTGGAGACCAGTTCCGCACACAAGCTCAGCAGCACCAAACCCGAGAAAATCAGCAAGCTCCAAAACCCCAACCGGTTACGGCGAAAACGCTGCCAAGCACGGCGTCGGGGACTGGGACTGGGACTGGGACTGGGACTGGGATTAGAAGGCGCACGCAGGCTGGGTGCCCCGCTGGGATGCGGGTCGGATGGCAAGGCCTCTTCATTCAAATTTGACACGCGGATCTACCCATACATAACAAAAATCGGACAACAACTTGGTGAACAAGCCAATCAAGGTGAACAGGTACAAAGTCCCCATGACCACGGGGTAGTCACGCCGGATCACCGCCTCATAACTGAGCAAGCCCAAGCCGTCCAAAGAAAAGAGGGTCTCAATCAGCAACGACCCGGTGAAAAAAGCACCAATAAAGGCCGCTGGAAAGCCCGTCACAATGGGGATTAAGGCGTTGCGCATGACGTGCTTGTAGAGCACGCGCTGCGAAGACAGGCCTTTGGCGCGTGCAGTGAGTACGTATTGTTTGCGAATTTCTTCTAGGAAAGCGTTTTTACTGAGCATGGCAATCACCGCAAAATTGCCCGCCACCATGGCGGTTACCGGCAGGGCCAGGTGCCACAGGTAATCGGTAATGCGCGCACCCCAACTTAACTCAGCCCAATTGCCAGACACCAAACCGCGCAAGGGAAACCACTGCAGTTGCCCCCCAAAAATCACCAACAAGGCAACCCCTAAAACAAAGCCAGGAATCGCATAGCCCACCAAAACCAAGAGGGTGGTCACCAAGTCAAAACGGGAGCCTGCCCGCACCGCTTTGCGAATGCCCAAGGGAATCGCCACCAAGTAGCTGATGAAGAACGTCCACAGCCCCAGGCTGACAGAGACCGGGAGTTTCTCCCACACCAAGGTGGAGACATTGCGATTTTGGAAAAAACTTTTGCCCAAATCGAAGCGGGCAAATTGCGCAAGCATTTGCCAAAACCGCTCATGCGCAGGCTTGTCGAAACCATACAAAGCCTGAATCTGGGCCAAGCGCTGGGGCTCTACGCCTTGGCCGCCACGGTAGCCTAAGCCCGCCCCCTCCGCCCCTTGGCCACGCCCCGCCTTGGCCTCGGCCAGGTACTGCTCCACCGGACCACCGGGGACGAATTGGATCACCACAAAGGTCAACAAAATGACGCCCAACAAGGTAGGCAGCATCAAGGCCAAGCGCTTAAGCAAGTACCTCAACATGGATGTACCCGCATTTATTTGGCCCACCAAGTGTTCATAGCCCAGGTTTCTCCTTGTGCGTAAGGCGGCATGGCATCAGGCTTGTCCAAGCGCCAAGCGTTGAACACCATGCGATGGCTGGGCGCGGACCATTGCGGCAAAAGCAGATGGCTGTGCGCCACCACGCGATCCAACGCACGGCACGCGGGCAGCAACTGGGCCCGTGTGGTCGCAGACACCATGCTGCGGACCAAGGCATCAACGGCCGGACTTTGGATGCCCGAGTGGTTGCCCGAGTCTTCTTGATTGGCCGCTTTGCTGCCAAAGTAATCGGCAAACTCTTGCCCGGGGTTGTGGGTTCCAGAATAGGCCAAAGAGACGATGTCGAAATCAAATTTTTGCAAGCGCTGCTGGTACAAGGCGAAGTCCACGGGCCGAAACTGGAGGCGCACGCCAATTTTTTCCAGGTTGCGCACCCAAGGGGTCACCACGCGAGCGCCGCCTTCGTTACTGTCCAAATACTCCAACTCGAACACCTCGTTGCGGGCATTGCGCAAAGCCCCATCCCGGTACACCCAACCGGCCTGCTTCAAAAGGCTTTGGGCCAAGCGCAAATTGCCCCGCAAACTGTTGCTGCCATCCGTGCGCGGGGCCTCTAGCATGGGGCCCAACGCAGCGGGCGGAATCTGTGTGCGCCAGGGCGTGAGCAAGGCCAGCTCTTGGGCATCTGGCACGCCCGTGGCTTGGCAATCTGTGTTGCCAAACAGGCCCTGTACGCGCTGGTAGGCACCATAGAACATTTGGCGGCTCATCCACTCAAAGTCCATCGCCAAACCCAAGGCCTGGCGCACCCGAACATCGCGCAGCTTCTCGCGCCGGGTGTTGTACACATAGCTCTGAAACCCGGTGGGCAGGCGGTGCTTGAACTCCACCTTGCGCAACTCGCCGCTGTCGAACTTGCGGCCATTCACACGCCGCGCCCAATCGCCCGCAGAAAAAAAGCGCATGAGGTCAAATTCCCCCGCTTTCAAAGCCTCTAATTTGGCGGTGTTGTCTTTGTAAATTTTGACGGTGATGCTGTCAAAATTGGCCGTGCCTTTGCGTACGTTGAGGTCTTTTGCCCAGTAGCTTGCATCGCGCACA
>JBIPME010000026.1:0-10297 GCA_044369275.1 Rhodoferax sp. | reverse complement strand
AGTGTTCACCATGATATTTGTGGCAGGCTCTGCGAATTTGGACTTCGTTGTCCGTGCTCCGCACATTCCGCAACCCGGAGAAACCGTGCTGGGCCGGGACTTTAAGACCTTTCCGGGCGGCAAAGGTGCCAACCAAGCCGTGGCCTGCGCCCGTGCGGGTGGCGCTGTCACCCACATGCTGCTGGCCTTGGGGGAAGACGCTTTTGCCCAGTCGCTCGAGCACTCTTTGCAATCGGCGGGGGTGCAACTGCACACGCTGCGCACGCCCGAGCACCCGACGGGAACGGCCTTTATTTGCGTCTCGGATACGGCTGAAAACGCGATTACCGTCGCCCCCGGTGCCAACGCGCAGCTGCGTGCGCAGCACTTGCCCGCGTTGCAGGGCTTTAGCCATCTGCTGCTGCAGCTAGAAATTCCGCTGGATACGGTGCAGGCTTATGCGCAGCAAGCGCATGCGCAAGGTCTGCAAGTGGTGCTGAACGCGGCACCGGCCCAAAATTTGCCCCCTGCGCTGCTCCAGCATGTGGACGTGTTGGTGCTCAACGAGGGCGAGTTGGCTGTGATCGCCGGGCCACAGGGCAGCACGCTTCAAAAAATGGAACGTTTGGCGGTGCCCACGGTGGTGGTGACCTTGGGTGCGCGGGGCAGTTGTGCACGCCACCAAGGTCGCCTGCATTTTCAGGCCGCCTACAGCGTCACGCCCGTTGACACCACCGGGGCGGGCGATACATTTTGTGGCAGCTTGGTGGCGGCTTTAAGCCAAGGCCAGCCACTGCCAGACGCATTGCAGTTTGCCAGCGCGGCCAGTGCCATTGCGTGCACGCGTTGGGGTGCACAATCGAGCATCGCGCCCAAGGCTGAAATACACGCTTTTATGGACGCCAACCCTGGCACCTCACCCGCGCAAGTGCTGGAACTCAAAGCTTGGTGTGAAGCGCTTCATCTTTAATCCTTGTTTTGTTTTTTTGTTTTTTGTTTCGTTTTAATCTTCGTAAAGACCCCTTATGAATACTGCTGCACGCAAAGTCATTTATGACACCGACCCCGGCGTAGACGACGCCATGGCCCTGTACTACGCGCTGGCCCACCCCGGCATTGACGTGGTCGGCATCACCACCACCTTTGGCAACGTGAGTGTGGAACAGGCCGCCACCAACGGCCTGTACCTCACCGCCATTGCAGGCAAAAACATTCCCGTCACCCAGGGCGTTAAAACCCCTTGGCTGAAAGCCCCCGGCACGGTGCCCGACTTCATTCACGGTGTGGACGGCTTGGGCAATCTGCCGCAGCGCGTGGCCACCACCAACCAACTCGACCCGCGCGCGTCTGCGCAATTCATTGTCGACATGGCACGCGCCCAGCCGGGTGAAATCACCTTGGTGGCGGTTGGCCCCTTGGGCAATTTGGCCACGGCTTTGAAGCTGGAGCCGCAATTGCCGCGCCTGCTGCGCGAGGTGATCATCATGGGCGGAACGGTGGTGGAGCCCGGCAACGTCTCGCCGGTTGCCGAAGCCAATGTTTGGAACGACCCGCACAGCGCCGACTTTGTGTTTACCGCAGGCTGGAAGCTGACCATGGTGGGGCTGGACGTGACCCACCAGCTCATTTTGCCCTTGGCGATGTTCAAAAAAATCGCCGAAAAGCACCAGCACATCGCCACGGACACCTTGCTGCACGCGGTCGATTTTTACGCCAACTTCTACAGCGGTTTGTACCCCCATGTGGCCAAAATCCACGGCTGCTTTGGCCACGACGTGTTGGCCTTCGTGGCGCTGACCAACCCTGAGCTGTTCGTGCAGCAGCCGGGCCGGGTGCGCGTGGCACTCGACGGCGTGGGCAACGGCCAGACCATGGTGCGGCGCAAAGATATTTTTTACCCCCAAGCAGGTTGGGGCGATGAAGTCCCAGACACCCAAGTCTGCATGCATGTAGATGCCGCACAGGCGCTGGCATTGATTGACGCTACTTTGATGGCGGATTGGCTTGGCTAACTTGGATACGCTGCCAAGCCGTGCGCCGCAGCATGCAAGTGATTGCACGTTAACGCGCATGGTTGGCATAGAGGGTTGGTTTTTCTTCAAATCCTCCGAGGTTTCAAGTTGCCTTGCCACCGGTGCGCGCACCCAACCAGCGTTGTCCTAGGGCCGTCAGGCGATAACGCTGCTTACTGCTTCGAGGGGTGTTAGGCAGGGTCATCTCAATCACGTTCGCGACCAATGCCGGTTTCAGATACGCAGTTCGGAAGTGTTCTTCGCTTTTCAGGCCTAGCGCCGACTGGATTTGCTGCCGAGACATCTCGTCAACCACGGCGCGCAACAGGCGTTCCACTTCCCCTGTGACTTCCCCTGTGACTTCCCCTGTGACTTCCCCTGCGCCAATTGTCGGGACAAGGGATAAGGGGTGGCGCGGCAACCGAATGACGAACGAGAGCCGGTCGTCGTCCGTCTGTCTCGTGTGCTACACCGCGTTGACCAGGGCCTCCTTGATGGCGACGTAGGGGAAGTTCCAGACCCGTGTGGCCTCGGCGCGGTCAGGATGCTTGATGACTGTCTCGCGTAAAAAATTGCGCTGGATGTAACGCAAGGCCTCGCGCCCGGGTGCTGCGTTTGCCAAAATGCCACGCCCCTGTCAAGGCTGGCGGGGCGCTAATTGGCCCGCGTGAACGCTGTGCGGCCAAGGCAGGTGCTTGAATTCGCGGCGCAAGCGCAGCAGTTCGGTGCGCGAGCCACCGGATGCTGCGTACCGCCAAGCCTCTAAACGCCATAGCCAATCGTGGCATGCACGCAGTTGGGGATTTTTAGCTACTTCTTCAGTCTCTTTTCTTGCTAGCAATGCCGCAAGTTGTGCGGGGCTGGCTTGGGGTGGGGCCGGTATGCCTGCTTTGCGCAGTTTGACTTGAGCGCGGTACAGCAGCCGTAGCCACGGATCTTGGCGGCGGGATCGCCATTGCATCCACGCAACGCCGAGCAGCATGGCGCTGGCAAAAATGGTGGTCAACAGCGTGTTCAGGTCACGCCAGTCGGGCTGGCTAAAGCCCAGCGCTTGCAAGAGCTTGAATTGGCGTGCTTGCGAATAGTCCAGCACCCATTGGTTCCACTGGTTGTTGATGCTTTCCCAGGCTTGGCGCAGGCTGCGGTGAAAGTTCGGATCGACTCCGTCCAGCACCCGTGCCAGTGGGCTGCTGGGCGCACGCAGCCGCGTGAGGCTGGCGATGCGGTTGGGTGCCACTGACGCTGTGGGGTCGACCCGTACCCAGCCCTTTTGCGCCACCCACACCTCGGCCCAGGCGTGTGCATCGCTTTGGCGTACGGTCCAGTTGCCATCTAACGCATTCAATTCGCCACCTTGGTAGCCCGTCACAATGCGCGCAGGCACGCCCAAAGCCCGCATCAGCACCACAAAGGCAGACGCAAAATGTTCGCAAAAACCTTCTCTGCGATCCAACCAAAATTCATCGACCGCATGCACCCCATAGGCACCCGGCTCTAAGGTGTAGCTAAAGCCTTGCGTTTTAATCTGCGCCAGCACCACCTCCACCAACTCCATGGGCGCTAAATTACGCCAGCCCAAAGTGCGCAAGCCCTCATCCGCCCATGCCCGGGTGCGCGGGTTGTAGCCCGCAGGCAGGGCCAAAGCGGCTGCCAAATCCGCCGCCGAAAGTTGCACGCCATAGCGGTATTGCGGGTAGCTCTCGGCTTGGTAACGCAGCAACTGCGTCACTGGCCGCTCCACCCGCCATTGCAAATCGGCACTTTGGCGCAGGCTGTAGCCGGTTAACCTGGGCGCTTTAGGCGCTGCATCCAACAACGTAAGCCAAGTATTTTTATGTGGCTCTAGCGTGACTTGGTAGGTGGTGCTCGGACCGCGAACCTGCAGCGTGGGTTGCGCGTCGGGGTCGGTAGGGGATGCGCTGTGTCGCGCTTCGGGCCGCCACGTTTGGCCGTCAAACTCAGTCAACACTGGCCCACGAAAATACAAGGCGGCAGGCTCGGGCACCGGACCGTCAAAACGAATGCGCATCGCCACACTGCTGTCGAGCGCCAGCTGGCCCATGTGGCCCATTTCCATGCGCTCGGACAAGCCCGTGATTTTTTGCGTATCCGTCTCGGACATTCCCCACAGCGGCGACAGGCGCGGAAACAGCATGAACAGCACCAGCATGGTGGGAATCCCCCACAGCATCAGGGCTGCCGCGGTTTTGCCTAATGCGCGCCAAGGTGGTTTTTGGGCCGGAATTTGGTTGGCAATTAACACCGTCAACAAGGCCCACAAGCCCACCAGCATGTGCAAAGCCGTCAACAAACTTTGAGAGTAAAAGCAATTCGCCAGCAGCGTAAACAGGCTTAACAGAAACACCACCCACACATCGCGCGCCCAACGCAACTCCAAGGTTTTCAGCGTTAACAACACCACCGCCATGGCCACGCCCGGGTCGCGCCCCACAATGGTTCCGTACTCGGCAACAATGCCCGCAATGGCCAAGCCCAGCAACCCCAGCAAGCCAACACGCCCCGGCAAAGCCCGGCGCTGCCACACCAGCACCGCACGCCACAGTAGCACCCCTGCAGCCAAGGCGCTGCACCACCACGGCAAGCGCAGGGCTTGTGGCAGCAACACCCATGCCAGCACCGCCAATAACAGCAAAATTTCGTGGCTTTGCCTAGGCAAAGTATGGAAGCGGTAGGACCATGATGGCATGGGATGCAGGTTACCGTAAAAATGCCCCGTGCTTGCCATTTTGTTACGCGAGAATCTGTGGGCTCTGTCTGTCCGCAAGCGGCTGCGTTACTTCATGCAGCGCGACGGCATGAGCCTTGCCTGCAGTCGCAGTGCACTTTCAGCAAGTTCTTCGAATTTCGTACGGATTTTTAATGATTTTTGGGCTAGGGTTACGTATCGCGATTTGAGTGTGGGGCAAAGTGTGTTTTGAGGTCAGCGATTACTCGAACTCCGTCTTCTTTTTAAACCCTTTCTGAAATACCCTTTGTCATGAGTTTTTTGTCTTCTCAGATGTCGCCCTATTTTCTTCAGTCGATCTTGTTGGCCTTGGTATTGGGCTCATTGGTTGGAATCGAGCGTCAGTGGAATCGTCGATTGGTAGACCTCAAGACCAATGCATTGGTGGCCATGGGCGCAGCCCTGTTCATGCTGCTGTCGAAAACCCCCCAAGGTTTTGCCGAGCCGATTCAAATGGCCGCTCAAATTGTGGTGGGCGTGGGCTTTCTTGCAGGCGGGATCATGTTTCGAGATGCGAGGCAGGCTCAAGGCTTGAACACTGCCGCCACTTTATGGTGTTCCGCCGCGGTGGGCGCCTTGTGTGGCATTAATCGCTGGCTCGATGCCTGTGTTGCGTCCGTCGCACTGGTGCTGGCCAACAGCTTGTTAGGGTGGGTGGCGCAATACCTGAACTTGAAAATGGGTATCGCCGACAACTTGACTGACAGTGTTTTGTTTCAATGGGTTTGCTCGTCGAGCGATGCCCTGGCGGTGCAAGAAAAAATGACAGAGATGGCGCGCACTGACCCATGGGAAATCCATGAGGTCAGATTGGAGCGCCACGGGATAGACAACAGCTTGTTGTCTATCACCGCCTTGTTTGAACAGGGAGCGTCCGACAAAGGGGCGATCTCGATTCAAGAAGCTACAGCGGGGTGGCCTACGTTCAATTTTTCCTGGCGAAAACTTTAAGTCTGCGCCAAGAGGCCCAAATGCCCAAATGCCCATCAAACCCAACCCATAGCCCTCAGCAGGGCGCCCAAGCCAATCAGCCACAGCCTGCGAAAGGCTTTAAGCGCACCTCAGAATTGAAGGTGCATGCCATCGCACTGGCTGAGTTTTTGACTTTGCTGAGGCGTAAATCATGACCGCATCTTCTTCTGCGCCGCTTCGGTGCCGCTTCGATGCTCCTTCACCTTCACTCCAGTGCAATCACCGCGCATGCCAGCCTAGGCCCCGCGTTGCCGCTGGGCTGGGTCGTAAAGTCATCGGGGTCGCGGTGCACAATTAAACTGCGCCCCACCACATTGGTAGCGCCTGGCGTCAATTGCAAGTGCTGGGACGCAAATTGCACCTGTGCCACCCCATTCGCATCGGCTTGCAAGCTGGGCAAATCACCTGCATGGTGGACGCTTGCCGAAAATGCGCCATGGGCATGGCCATGGGGGTTAAAGTGGCCGCCCGCGGCCATGCCGTCGCTGCTGGAGCAATCGCCCTTTTCATGGATGTGAAAGCCATGCGTGCGATAGGGCACCAAGCCGCGCACCTCTCCCTGCACATTTAGGCGCTCCCCTTGGCCGACAAAGCGCAGTTGCCCGGTGACGGCATTGCCTACCGTGGGCTGGAGCACCGCGACCGCTGCGCGGCCTGCCGGGGGTGGGGTGTTGCACGCGGACAGCGTTGCGGCGCTGCAAAGTACAAGGGCCAAGCGCCCCATGGTGGTTATGGTGGTGATAGACATAGCATGAACCTTTCGTCAATACGAACAAGACAATCAAGAAACGACCAGAAAGAAACGACCAGAAAGAAACAACAAGACCCAGCGCGGGAGATTGCAACTCCAAGCTTGTGCGCCATTTAAAGTTAAATGGAGGTTTTAAAAATCCCGAGCACCAGAAGCCCCTGTCTATGGGCGGGTATGCGCCGTGGCTAGCCTGGTGCACTGCCACCGTGCCCACCGTGCCCACCGTGTCCACCGTGTCCACCGTGCCCACTGTATTGCGCCTGCATCTGGGCCAGGGCGTTTTTTTGCGCTTGGGCGGTGATGTAGCTTGTGTTTGTTTTTTCGCTTTCGGGCAGGAAAGGCTGGGGGTCTTCCCCGTACACCACCACATACGGCCCAGTGGGTGCGTCCAACAACACTGCGAAGCCTTGCGCGTTGAGCACGCCCGTTCGCACGTCACCGTTGGCAAACGTCACTTCGTAATGTGCCCCGGCTATGGGCCCTAAATCGTCGTATTGGTAGGCCAGCTCAATCTTTCGCCGTTTGGCGGGGGCTGGGGGAGGGGGTGCAAGGGCGGGGGGCGGGGTTTGGGGATGTTTGGCCGCACGCTGGACAGGCTTGTGAAACGTGGCTTTGGCAAGCCCCTTGGTGGGGTTGGGGTCTTGGCCCAAACTGGCAAAGGCGGTTTGCACCGCTTTTTCCACGCACTTGGCATTGTTGGCCAACAAATCTGCCACAAAGCCTTGCACCAAGGCGGTGCCTGTGCGAATGTTCTGCGCCAGTTGTGCATGGCGCGGCGCGGTCTGCTGCAGCATGGCACGGGCACGCTCCACGAGTTGCGCCGAGGCCCACCAGGGGGCGGCAGAAATGGCCTCCAACACCGCCACATAGGCCTCGATGGCGGCTTGGCCGCGGTGCACTGCCTCTTGGGTGCGCTGTGCCCAGTCAATGGCAGTGATCCAGCGAATCACACCGCCTTTGCTGATGCCTAAGGCAAGCTGCTCCATGGTTTTGCCCGGTTGCGTCCAGCTCCACAGAGGGGCATTGCGTTCCTGGTACAGCGGTTGCACTGCGTCTTGGATGAAACGACCAAAATGGGGCACACAGGCCAAGGCCGCAAAGGCAAGGTCCGCTTCATCGCCGACAGTGGGCCTGGGGGGCTGCCCCATCAAGGCCTCAAAGGCAAGATCGTCCTCATCCAAGGATTCGATGTAGTCCCGCATTTGGGCGCCAGGGTTCACAAATTCGCGCAGCAAATCGCGCACGTCCAGCAAGGGGTACACCAAGGGGACCAAGCCCACCGCGCCGTTGACGGCTTCGGCCCTGTCGCTGGGGTCTTTGCCCAAGTCACCCTGTACCACCTCTAATAAAAAAGCTTGTACTTCATCCAACAGGGCCATTTTCAGATCCTTGCAACTCAGGCCACGCGCAGCGGCGTGATGGCAATTTTCATGTACGGGTAGTAGGGCAACGTCGCCAATTTGGCGTCCACGTCTTGTGCATCTTGCGCCAGCATCACCAGGTAAATGCCCGCAATATCGCGCTTGATGTAAGAGGCCAGCAGCGTGCCGTTTTCTTCCCAAGCTTTGACCATGGCCTGCTCTGCGGGCAGCAGGCGCATGCGGGTTTCGTTGTCTAGGTCTTGCAACAAAATATCGACCATGAATTTTTGCATTGCTTTTCTCTTCCTTGTTTAAATTGCGGGTAAAAACCGCCCTACAGGGCATAGGGCAGCTTGCGCATCCAATGCCAAGGGTACAACGTAAAACGCCGTAGGCTATGAAAGCCATACGGCGTTGCGAGTCGGATGGTAAGGCCTTAGATGGCCTTAGATGACCGTTACGTGGCCTTAGCGTGCATTACCTTGCCTTACGTGGCCTTACCTCGGAATTGGCAGCACCCTAGGCGGTGGCTTCGGCCATGGTGGGGTAATCGGTATAGCCCTTTGCGCCGGGGGTGTAGAACGTGCTCGCGTCGGGCGCATTCAAGGGCGCTGCACTGTGCAAGCGTGCGGGCAAATCGGGGTTGGCCAAAAAGGGCGTGCCAAAGGCCACCGCGTCAACCTCTTTGCGGTGCACGGCAAGCGCCGCTTCGGCGCCCGTAAAGCCCATGTTGCCCACCAGCATGCCGTGGTAGTGCTGGCGCGCCACGGTCAAGGGGTCGCCCGTTTGTTGTTGGAAGAAATCGCCCCGCATTACGTGCAAATACGCCAGTTTGCAGGCGTTGAGTTGCTGCGCTAAAAAGGCCATCCAGCCCATAGGATCGCTGTCGCGCATGCCGTTGTAGCTGTTCAGGGGCGACAAGCGCAGCCCCACTCGGTCGCTGCCTATGGCCGCAGAAACCGCGCTGAGCACTTCCAGCAAAAAACGGGCCCGATTTTCCAGCGAGCCACCGTAGGCATCGGTGCGCTGGTTGGCGCTGTCGCGCAAAAACTGGTCAATCAAATACCCATTGGCTCCGTGCACTTCGACCCCATCAAAACCTGCCTCCCGCGCATTCTTGGCCGCTTGTGCATAGTTTTGCACCAAGGCCGGAATTTCTGCAATCTCCAAAGCCCTGGGCAGCGCGTTGGGCAACTTGCCTTCGGGGGTGTGCGTCTCCCCCGGCACGCCCAAGGCACTGGGGGCGACAGTCTCCACGCCCCCGTTAATCGCGGGGTGGGCGGCCCGGCCTGCATGCCAAATTTGCAACACAATCTGGCCGCCTTGGGCGTGCACCGCATCGGTTACCTTTTTCCAAGCGCCAATTTGCGCAGCGTTGTAAATGCCGGGTTCGCTCACAAAAGCCGAGGTGCCCGGTGCCACCATGGTGCACTCGGTCACAATCAAACCGGCACTGGCGCGCTGGGCGTAATAGGTTTGCATCAGATCATTGGGCATGTGCCCCGCACTGGCGCGCGCACGGGTCAGGGGGGCCATTAGCACCCGGTTTTTCAATGCCAAAGCACCGAGCTGGAGTGGTTCAAACAGGGCAGAGGTGTCTTGAGCCGAGGAGTTGTTGTTCATTGCGAGTAGCCTTTTAAACCGCCCATCCTAAACGCTTGCCATTGCCCTCATGGACTCGCATGGCATGCATCGCAAAATTGCAGGCAAGCCCAACGTGCTGGTTTGCCGCAAATGCTGCGCAAAATCGCAACCCACGAAAACACAAAATACCAGCGAACAGGGCTGGCGTTATTTTCTAGGCCTTATGTTCGGGGCGTTACTTCCATTAACATGCACAGCAACTCTCCCCTTGTCGCTCAGTGATGCCACGGATTCTGTATGCACCTTGTCAATTTAAGTTTAAAAAATTTCCGCCGCTTTGAAGATTTTCACTGCGAGTTTCATCCGCGATTGACGTTACTCATTGGGGAGAACGGGGCGGGGAAAACGAGTGTGTTGAAGGCGTTGGAGCGAGGGGTTTTTGGAAACTTAAAAGTTGCATTGGACTTGATAATTGGCTTGAACCCCTCCTACCAACTAAAACTGCAAGATGCGCATCTTCACCACAATGTTGATGTCGCTGATGAACGCTGGGGGCAGCGGCAGTTTCCTGTAGAAATTCGTTCACAGGCCATACTGGAGATTGACCAACCCGTCACAGAATTCACATTGGGGGCAACGCTCCAAGCTACGCAAAGCATTCAATACCTAGAAAGTAGCTGGGGGGGCATACAGTCTTTTACGCAACACGCCTTCGACGAAAACAACGCCCTCCCCATCCCTTGCCTTTTTCTGTACTGGGCCAATAAACCCAGCGGCGACAGCACGTCGGCGCAAATCGTGCGCCCCTTCACAGAAAAAAAGCAAATCTTCAACCACGATGGCAACGTCAACGTGCAAACACTGGCGCAATGGTTTCAGTATTACGAACTGC
>JBIPME010000025.1:0-10301 GCA_044369275.1 Rhodoferax sp. | reverse complement strand
GCGAATCGCAAGCACAGCAGGAACTCGAGAACCTGCTACAAGCGGCACTTGCGGCGGGCTTGGTTGCCGACGCCGTGGTGGCAAGCAACCTGGCCCAAGCACAGCAGCTGTGGCATGTACGCGAAAGCATTCCCCTGGCCCAAGCCCAAGAGGGACTTAACATCAAACACGATATTTCTCTGCCCATCTCTGGCATAGCCGCATTCGTGACCGAAACCGATGCCGCAGTGCTGCAAGCTTACCCTGGCGCCCAACTGGTCAACTACGGCCACTTAGGCGATGGGAACCTGCATTACAACGTGCAGGCCCCCCTCGGTGTGGACCCGCAAGAATTTTTGTCTCAGCACGAAACCGGCATTAACGCGCTGGTGTACGCAGCCGTCACCCGGTACCGAGGCTCCATTTCTGCCGAACATGGCATAGGCAGCCTCAAACGCGACACACTCAGCCAGCACAAGTCGCCCGTCGCACTGGAGCTTATGCACGCCATCAAACAGGCGCTAGACCCGCACAACACCCTGAACCCTGGCCGTGTGCTGGCTGTCAAAAGCACGCCGCCCAACAACACCCCGTCAACCCACGCGCTTTAACCCGCATGGGATTGACAACGCACCACACTCAAGCGCATTTTTTCCAAAGTCGTCTTTCCAAAGCCACCTCTCCAAAGCAGCCTCCTTCAAACGCCCCTTTTTACCGACCTCCTCGCCATGCCACCCCTAGACGCTTTGCGCCCTGTGCGCAGCCAATACGAAGACTTCATGCGCCACACCCTGGCAACGGGCGTGCGCAAATCCGACCGCACCGGAACCGGAACCCAAAGCGTTTTTGGTTACCAAATGCGCTTTAACCTCAACGAAGGCTTTCCCTTAGTCACCACCAAAAAAGTTCACTTGCGCTCCATCATTGAAGAGCTGCTATGGTTCCTGAGTGGTTCAAGCAGCAACCACGCGCTCCAAGCCCGTGGCGTGTCGATTTGGGATGAATGGGCGCAGCCCAATGGAGAACTAGGCCCCGTCTACGGCGTGCAATGGCGCAGTTGGCCCACCCCAGATGGCCAACACATTGACCAAATTGCGCAGGTGCTGCACACCCTGAAAACCAACCCCGATTCACGGCGCATGCTGGTGAGTGCCTGGAACGTAGCGGACTTGGACAAAATGGCGCTCATGCCCTGCCATGCGTTTTTTCAGTTCTACGTGGCCCCCAGCACCACCCCCGAAGGCAAAGGCCGCCTGAGCTGCCAGCTCTACCAACGCAGCGCCGACATTTTTCTGGGCGTTCCCTTTAACATCGCCAGCTACGCCCTGCTAACCCACATGGTGGCCCAGCAATGCGACTTAGAAGTTGGCGACTTCATTTGGACTGGGGGCGATTGCCACATTTACAGCAACCACCAAACCCAAGTGCAAGAACAGCTCAGCCGCAGTCCCTACGCCTACCCTACGCTGCACATAGCGCGCAAGCCCGACAGCATTTTGGACTACCAATTCGCCGACTTTGAAATCCGCGACTACCAGTGCCACCCTGCCATCAAGGCCCCGGTCGCGGTGTAAAACCACAGGCCTATTTGCGCGCCCTTTCTTACCCGTATTCTTAGCCCCGTATTCATACCCACGTTTTCTCACTCCCCGCCTTCTTACCCGCTTCTTTATGCAATTGCATCTGATTTTTTCGCGCTCCCGCAATGGCGTCATCGGCCACAACAACAGCATGCCCTGGCACTTGCCAGAAGACCTGGCCCACTTTAAACGCGCCACCTTGGGCTGCCCAGTCATCATGGGGCGCAAAACCTGGGACTCCCTGCCCGCCAAATTTCGCCCCTTGCCAGGGCGCAGCAACATCGTGATAACGCGCCAAAGCGACTGGTGTGCCAGCGAAACCCGCAGCGCAGAAGGCACCAGCGTGGTGCGCGCTGCCGACCTGCCCAGCGCCTTGCAACTGTGTGCAGCAGCACCGGTTGCATGGATCATCGGTGGCGCACAAATTTATGCGCAAGCCGAGCCGCTGGCGCAACGCGCAGTGGTGACCGAAATTGATTTGGATGTGCCAGGTGATGCTTTTGCCCCCAGCTTCGGCCCGCAATGGGTTGAGACCCAGCGTGAGGAGCTGTGCAGCGCACAAGGGCTGCGCTACCGCTTTATCACCTTAGAAAAGCAAGCTTTCGCCTAAACTTCAGGCACACCAAGCTTGCGCCGCGTTGCCTGAAAGCTATTGCATCTACAGTCCGCGCTTGGCCAAACCCTTGGCCAAGCCTCAATATCTTTTAACGTCTTTTAACCCACCCAACGTCGTGCGTTGCGCCACAGTTGCATCCACGGACTGTGGGCATTTTTGTCCTGCGCCGTCCAGCTCATTTGGACATTGCGAAAGACACGCTCCGCATGCGGCATCATGGCCGTAAACCGCCCGTCCGCAGTGGTAACGGCGGTCAAACCACCGGGGCTGCCGTTGGGGTTGTAGGGGTAGGCTTCGCTGGGCAGGCCTGCGTTGTCGGTGAAACGCATCGCAGCGATGGCGCGTGCCGCGTTGCCACGGTGCTTGAAATTGGCATAGCCCTCGCCATGGGCCACCGCAATGGGCAACCGACTGCCGGCCATCCCCGCAAAAAACAGCGAGGGCGACTCCAGCACCTCCACCATGGACAAACGCGCCTCAAAGCGCTCACTCTGGTTCACCGTAAAGCGTGGCCAGTCTTGGGCACCCGGAATCACATCGGCCAACTCGGCAAACATCTGGCAGCCATTGCAAACACCTAAACCAAAGGTGTCAGTCCGTGCAAAAAACTGTTTGAAAGCTTGCTCCAACACGGGGTTAAACAAGATGGAACGCGCCCAACCAATGCCTGCGCCCAAGGTGTCGCCATAGCTAAAGCCACCGCAGGCCACCACGCCTTTGAAGTCCGCCAAATTCGCCCGGCCCGTTTGCAAATCGGTCATGTGCACGTCGAACGCTTCAAAACCGGCTTCCGTGAAGGCATAGGCCATCTCGACATGGGAGTTAACCCCCTGCTCACGCAGTATCGCCACCTTGGGGCGGCTTAACAGCAGGGACGGCGCAGTTGGCACGGCCAAGAGCGTTGCCGTGGTCTCGGGGATAAAGCTGTGTAAACCAGGGTCCGTGGGTGCGCCTGCGGCTTGGTGCTCGGCGTCGGCGCAGGATGGGTTGTCCCGTATTTGGCAAATTTTCCAGCTGACCGAATCCCACACTTGCTGCAAATCACTGACTTTGGCGCGAAAAACTGCCTTGGCATCGCGCCAAATCTCTAGCACAGGCTCTGCGCTATTGGCAGGCGTCGCCAAGGTTTTGCCAATGCAATGGCTGCAAGCAGATAAACCGTTGTCGCGCAGGGTTTGCATCACTGCGCTGCGGTCTTGGCTGCGAATTTGCAGCACCACGCCCAGCTCTTCACTAAAGAGCGCCTGCAAGGTGCGCTCCTCGCGCCGGGCGCCGACTTGGCTGGACCAGTTTTTGCTATCGCCCACGTCCATGCGGCTGTCGCCAATGCCGTCGCCCTCGAGCACCAGCATGTCTACATTCAAGGCCACCCCCACCCGCGAAGCAAAGGCCATTTCAGCCACCGTGGCCAACAAGCCTCCGTCGCCCCGGTCGTGGTAGGCCAAAATTTGGCCCTGGGCACGCAAGGCATTGACCGCAGCCACCAAGCGCACCAAGTCCTGGGGGTCGTCCAAGTCCGGCACGGTGTCGCCGACTTGGTTCAGGCTTTGCGCCAAAATGCTGGCCGCCATGCGGTGCTTGCCACGCCCCAAATCCACCAAAATCAAGGTGCTGTCAGCCTCGGCGCTCAGTTGGGGGGTCAAGGTCGTGCGTACATCGGCCAGGGTGGCAAAAGCACTGACGATCAAGGAGACCGGTGAGCTGACTTTTTTATCGCCCTGCGCATCCGTCCACTGGGTGCGCATGGACAGGGAGTCCTTGCCCACGGGAATCGACACCCCCAACGCGGGGCACAACTCCAGCCCGACCGCCTGAACCGTGGCATACAAAGCCGCATCTTCACCGGGCTCGCCACACGCTGCCATCCAGTTGGCAGAGAGCTTGACACGCGGCAAACTGATAGGTGCGGCCAATAAATTCGTAATCGCTTCGCCTACGGCCATGCGCCCTGAGGCGGGGGCATTCAGCGTGGCCAGCGGTGTGCGCTCGCCCATGGCCATGGCCTCACCGGCAAAGCCCGTGTGGTCGGCCAGGGTGACCGCGCAATCGGCCACCGGCACCTGCCAAGGCCCCACCATCTGGTCGCGGTGGGTCAAGCCGCCCACGGTGCGGTCGCCAATGGTGATCAAAAAGCGTTTGGATGCCACGGTGGGGTGCGCCAGCACGGCCAACACGGCCTGCTCCAGGCCCAGGCTGCCCAAGTCCAAAGCGGCAAACTTGCGCACCACCGTGGTCACATCGCGCTGCATTTTGGGCGGCTTGCCCAGCAACACATTCATCGGCATATCCACCGCATGTTCACGGACGTCACGGACGTCACCGATTTCACTGGCAGCGCCGCTATTCGGGGTAAGCGCTGCACCAGAGGTCCCATGGGCCTCAGGGCTCAAATCTACTGCGCCGACGACCAAATGGCGCTCCTGGGTCGCCACGCCCACCACCGCAAACGGGCAGCGTTCGCGCTCGCACAGCGCTTGGAATTGCGCCAGCGAATCAGGGGCAATTGCCAGCACATAGCGCTCTTGGCTCTCGTTGCTCCAAATTTCTTTGGGCGACATGCCACTCTCTTCCAATGGCACGGCGCGCAGGTCAAAACGGGCACCTCTTGCTGCGTCATTGGTCAGCTCGGGAAAGGCATTGGAGAGCCCGCCCGCACCCACGTCATGGATGGCCAAAATCGGATTGGCCTCCCCTTGTATCCAGCACTGGTTAATCACCTCTTGCGCCCGGCGCTCAATTTCTGGGTTGCCGCGCTGCACCGAGTCAAAGTCCAAATCCGCCGCATTCGCGCCCGTGGCCATGGAGCTGGCCGCACTTCCACCCATGCCAATGCGCATGCCAGGCCCACCGAGCTGCACCAACAAACTCCCCGCAGGGAATGCAATTTTGTGGGTCTGCTTCGCATCAATCACACCCAAGCCGCCCGCAATCATGATGGGCTTGTGGTAGCCACGCTGGAGCGTATCCACATCGCTTACGGCGCTTTGCTCGTACTCCCGAAAATAACCCAGCAAATTAGGCCGCCCAAACTCATTGTTAAACGCAGCGCCGCCTAAGGGGCCTTGCACCATGATTTCCAACGCGCTTGCAATGTGCGCAGGACGCCCCACCTCGGTCGCGCCAGGCACCGGCCATAAACGCGAAACCGTAAAGCCCGTCAGACCCGCCTTGGGTTTGGAGCCTCGGCCCGTCGCACCTTCATCGCGGATTTCCCCGCCCGCCCCCGTCGATGCCCCAGGAAAGGGCGAAATCGCAGTGGGGTGGTTGTGCGTCTCCACCTTCATCAAAATATGTTCGAGCGCAGGCTCTTTGCGGTAATGGGCCACCTGCAACCCCTTTTGCGCAGCCGCAGCGCTGGCCGCAGGGGCCACAAAACGCTGCACCATGCCCCCCTCCATCACCGAGGCATTGTCCGAATACGCCACCAGCATATGCTGCGGATTTTCGGTGTGGGTATGGCGAATCATGCCAAACAAGCTATGGGGCTGCGCCACCCCATCGATGCTGAACTGCGCATTGAAAATCTTATGCCGGCAATGCTCGCTATTGGCTTGGGCAAACATCATTAATTCGACATCGGTGGGGTTGCGTCCCAGCGCCACAAAAGCGTCCACCAAGTAATCAATCTCATCAGCCGCTAAGGCCAGGCCCCAGCGGCGGTTAGCATCAACCAAGCTAGCGTGACCTCCGCCAAGCACGTCCACCCGCTCCATGGGGGCAGGTGCCAAAGTGCTAAACAGCCCCAAAGCTTCCTCACGGCTGTGAACAACCGACTCGGTCATCCTATCGTGCAGCACTTGGGCCACCTCAGCCCATTGCTGCGCAGTCAGCACCGCCTTGCTCAAAAAACCATCCTTGAGCACCACCTGAAACTCCGTAATACGCTCAATGCGCCGCAGTTGCAGCCCACAGTTACGCGCAATATCGGTGGCTTTGGACGCCCAAGGTGACACCGTGCCCAAGCGCGGCGTGACCACCAACAAAGTCCCCGCCCGCCCCGACTGGGCTGGCTCGCCATACGTGAGCAGGGCGGACAAGACCTGCTGTTGCTGCGCATCCAACGCTTGCTCGCTGCCCACCAAATGCACAAAGCGCGCACTCAGCCCTTGAATGGCGGGTGCAATGGCTGCCAGACGCGGCAAAATTTGTTGAACACGGAAATGGCTAAGGGCGTTGGCGCCTTCGAAAATGCTGAGGTGCAGGGACACAAAAGGCCTTTTGAAAAAACGAATCATCGTTGTGCCAAGGCCCCAGAGAGCGGCTGATCGGCAAAACGGGGATTTTAACGGGCCTTTGCCCTCTGCACCGCACGCCCCCGCCTCAATTCAAGGGCCGCTTTCCTACCTGCCCCGATTTACCCCCCAAAAAGCCCAGCCCTCCCACACGCCACCGCGTACCCGTACAAAGCGCTGCGTGCTGTTGAGCCTACCCAACAGCACGCAGCGAAAGACTTAAGTCCAAGTGCTTTTCCAAGCGTTTCTATTTGTTGCTAGAATGCAGACCGTTGCAGGGGTTAGCCCCCAGCAACTGTGCCGCTTTAGCTCAGTTGGTAGAGCAGCTCCTTCGTAAGGAGAAGGTCAACAGTTCGATTCCGTTAAGCGGCACCAAGACTAATTCCAAGGCCGTTCGCTAACATCCAGCGAACGGCCTTTTTCATTGGGGGAAAGCACAGAATTGGTTTGCAATATACGGTCAAAAAAACTCAGGCGTTTGCACCGTAACCACACTGACCTCCAGCGGGTCGCTACCTTCCATGGTGCGCAGCCACCAAAAAGCACCTTTTTTAAGGCTGCACTCTGGTGTTTGCAGCTTTAGCAAACTGGCAATGGTTTGGCCTAGGGTGGGCTGGTGGCCTACGACCAAGACGCAGCCTTTGCCTTGTGGCCACCCCACCAAATCCAGCAACTGCGCAGGGCTTGCACCCAGCGCTAAGGCTTCATGGGTGCTGAACTTTCGCTCTAAAGCGCTGGCTGTTTGCACCGTGCGCAAAGCGGGACTGGCCCAAATTTTGGCCCCATGCGGCATGTGTTGGTCCAGCCACTGCGCCATACGTATGGCTTGTTTATGCCCGCGCGGGGTCAGCGCGCGGGCACTGTCATCGACCGAGGGGCTGGGGTCGTAAGCCTGCGCATGGCGCCACAAAATAAGGTCCATAGTCAGCGCGCTTTCAATAGTTTTTTCGGGCCAGTGCCATAGCGCCCCATCAGCGCAACTTGGGCGCTATGGGCTTGTTTTTTGCCTTGGCTTGGCACGCGGTGGTAAATGCCATCGCCACCAAGCTCCCATGCGTCTACGCGGTCCTCCAAGTAGGCGACCAAGCACTCGTCAATCAGCCGCTGCCGCTGCACGGGATCGGTCACCGGCCAGGCCAACTCAATGCGCCGCACCATGTTGCGATTCATCCAGTCTGCGCTGGACAGGTAGAGCTCTTCCACCTCGCCTTGGCGGAAATAAAAGACCCTCGAGTGCTCTAAAAATCGGCCAATAATGGAGCGCACTCGGATGTTGTCCGTCTCACCGGGTACCTGCGCTGGCAGCATACAAGCACCGCGCACGATCAGGTCAATTTGCACACCTTGCTGGCCTGCGCGTATCAGGCTGCGAATGAGCAACTCATCGGTTAAAGCATTCATTTTGAGCACGATGCGGCAATCGCCCCCGTTGCTGGCCGCGATGCCCAGCTGCTCTATTTTGGCCATGAATTTGCGCTGCATTTGAAATGGAGCCATCCACAGTTTGGATAATCGCGGCAAACGGCTGTGGCTGGCGAGGTGTACGAACACATGCTCCATGTCGGTGGTCAGTGCCGTGTCGGTGGTCATGTGGCTGATGTCGGTGTAGAGCTTGGCCGTGGTGGGGTTGTAATTGCCCGTAGACAGGTGGCCATAGCGCTTGAGATTTTTTCCCTCACGCCGGGTAATCAGCATCATCTTCGCATGGGTTTTAAGACCCACCACGCCGTAAACAACTTGTGCACCAATCGACTCCAGCATCTCCGCCCAGTTGATGTTGGTCTCTTCATCAAAACGGGCTTTGAGCTCCACAACGACCATAACTTCTTTGCCGCGGCGAACGGCCTCACGCAACAAATCCATCAGGGTTGAGTTGCTGCCTGTGCGGTAAATAGTTTGCTTAATGGCCAGCACATCGGGGTCCATGACCGCTTCACGCAAAAAAGCCAACACGCCATCAAAATTCTCATAGGGCTGGTGAACCAGCACATCGCCTTGCTTGAGTTGCTCAAAAATACTCACGCCTGTTTGCATCTGCACGGGGTAAGACGCTTGGTAAGGGGCAAAGCACAAATCTGGGCGATCTACCAAATCAATGAGCTGGGACAGGCGCACCAAATTGACCGGGCCCGCCACGCGGTACAAAGAAGGCTGGGGCAGCTCAAACTGCTGTAGCAAAAATGTCGCCAAATGCTCAGAACAACCCGCTGAAACCTCCAAGCGCACCGCTTGACCGTAATGCCGATGCACCAAGCCCTGGCGCAAAGCGGTACGCAGATTTTTAACGTCGTCTTCATCCACCGCCAAATCCGAATGCCGCGTCACCCGAAATTGGGAAAATTGCTTGACCTCGCGCCCGGCAAACAGGTCGCTCAAATGGGCGCGAATGATGCTCGACAAAGACACCAGCACAACGCCTTTCTGTGCGATTTTGCTGGGCATTCGAATCAGCCGTGGCAGCACCCGAGGCACCTTGACAATCGCAATTTCATTGGCACGACCAAAAGCATCTTTACCCCCTAGGCTGACAATAAAGTTCAGCGACTTGTTCGCAACTTGGGGGAAGGGGTGTGAAGGGTCCAAGCCCACCGGGGTCAACAGGGGCTTAACTTCTTTGATGAAGTACTGGCGCACCCACTCTCGCTGAACCGGATTGCGCTCACCGTGCGACATCAAAAAAATGCCTTGTTTCGCGAACGCTGGTAGTAATTGCTCGTTGTAGATCTGGTATTGCTGTGCGACAAAAGCCTGCAAGGCGGCACTCAATCGGGTGTACGACCCCACCGTAAAAAATCCCTTGCGCTCATTGTCTAACATAGCCTGCACGTGCAAATCAGCACGCACTTCAAACAGCTCATCCAAATTGGACGAGGCAATCGTTAAATAGCGCAGTCGCTCTAAAAGTGGCACTTCTTCGCGCCGCGCCCAATCCAAAACCCGCTCATTGAAAGCCAAAACACTGTGGTCGCGGTCCAGCAATGAAATTGAGAAATTACTAGTTTTCATTCTTTAGCTTATGTATTGTTTGCATACTGCCGTGATTTTTACAGCACTTTGAAGAATCAACTTACAAATTAACACCAATGAACCCACTTTGTAAAGCCCAAAAACCACCCAAAAGCAAGCTTAAACCTACGAAAACCCGATTTTCATAGCCGCTGCCGATCCAGCCCAGCAAATTGCCGCAGAAACAAAATACCAATGCACGCCTGCGCCTGCGATTGTCAGAAGTGCAGATGACAACCGCATGGCAGATCCGTGAAAAAACATGGTGCATTCATGGCCAAAACACACCCATGCCCTCTCTAATAAATACAGCGCATGCATGCAAAAACACAAGCGGTCTCTGGGCCAGCATGCGCCCTGCCCCGCCCTAATCCAAACTTTTTTGCATCAATCTGGCATCACCCTTTGCGGGGTCCAACACATAATTCAAAAATCCCAACTGCTTATAAAGTGCCATAGCCCGCGCATTGCCTGACAACACCTCTAAAGTGATCTTGCAGGCGCCGCGTTCGCGTGCCAACTGCTCCACCAAATCCAACATCGCATGGGCCACACCCAAACCACGGTAGTCTGGGTGCACCACCAAGTCATGCACATTTACCAGAGGACGGCAGGCAAAGCTAGAAAAGCCTTCGATGCAATTGGCCAAACCAATCGGGTTTGCATCCGTTTCCCCCTCAAACGCAAGCACACTGAAAATCGTGGGGCGTGTCGCAAATGCCGCCACCAAGCCCGCCTTCACCGCCTCAGACAAGGCAACACCGCCCCCCATAGGGTCCAGTGCGTAACTGTTGAGCAACGTAACCACCGCACTGGCGTGCGTGGCCAATCGGTAATCGGCCTTGCAAATGCGCAAACCCGCCGGTGCACGCGTGCCGGACATTATGT
>JBIPME010000337.1:0-3264 GCA_044369275.1 Rhodoferax sp. | reverse complement strand
AGCGATGCGTTTTTCAGCGCCTCTTGCACGCGCGCCAAAGTGGCGGTGTCTAACGTGACCGCTGAACTAGCGGGCGACACTTGCACCGCCGGAGCTTCGCCATACAAATTAGGCAAGGCATATAAGCTGCTAATAAGCAGCGCGACCACAATGATCACGTATTTCCAAAGGGGGTAGCGGTTCATGATCGCACTTATTTAATGTAGGGAATAGGGTGTGAAATTAGGCCTATTTCATGCCTGTTTCAGACCGTAAAACAGACCGTGAAAAAGGCCACAAAATAGCGCCTGGAGTAGCGCCTGAAATCGGCAATGAATGCAATTGGGGATCAACCCACAAGAAACAAGGCTTACTTGATCGTCCCTTTGGGCAACACCTGCACCACGGCGCTGCGCTGGATCAACACCTCTACGCCACCGGCCACTTCCAAACCAATATAGCTCTCGCCGAGTTTGCTGATCTTGCCCAGCACGCCGCCCACCGTGACCACCTCATCGCCCTTGCTGATCGCCTCAATCATGGCGCGGTGCTCTTTTTGTTTTTTCATTTGTGGGCGAATCATCAAAAAATACAACACCACAAACATCAACACCAAAGGCAGCATTCCCATGATGGAAGATTGCAGCCCCCCCTCGGTTGCAGTAGAGGCGGTTTGGGCAAAAGCGGTTGAAATGAACATCGGAAAACTCCACGAAAATAGAAAAAATCAGCCAAGACCGTCTGCGCCGCAACAGGCAAGCGCCTTGGCGCAGGCAAACAGTCAACCGACGATTGTAAACGCCCCTCCCCCACCTAAAAATGCCGTGCACGCCATAACCCAGACCGTGTAGGGACACGCGCCAAGGCCTGCCGTGCAGGAGTCGAAGGCAAGCATGGGGGGATTGGAAAACACGGCTTGTGCGAGGGATTGAAACGCAGCGACACTGCAATGGCTTCAGCGCTTCAAAACGAAGGTAGGGGTACTCATAGGGCGGGTCATACGGTAGGCAACTCTGAAAGTTTTTGCATCTTCATACGCAGGTCCGGCAACCGCGCCTGACTGGCGCCATCCGGAGGCAAATGCCCCGGCAGGGCATCGATAAAACGGCGGTCAATCAGCAGGTGTTGAAACTGTGCAGCCAAATACACGCGCAAAGGTGCAAGGCTGTCTAGGCACTCATTGAGCAAGGAGGCGCGACCATCGATCACGCTGATGATGTCGCCCATGTCGTGGCTGAACAAATAATCGCCACCGCCTCGACCATAAAACGCCTCCAGCTTGGTGGCAATGAACTCAGGCGCACGCAGCAGGCGTATCTGCACGCCACTGGGTAGCGTCAGCGTTTGGGCTGTGGACACGCCCATGCGATACCACGGATTGGTAAAGCCCAAAATTTCTTCTTGCGTGGGCATCAAATCGACCGCCACACCATCCACTCGCCAGCGGCACACGGGCGCATCGGGGCTTTGGTCTTGCACAAACCCCAAGTCTCGCAACTGCTCTTCAAAGCGGTAATAGTCCGCCAAAGCTTCGGCGCTGGTGACGATGTCCACATCGTCCGTGCGACGAATGGCGGGCAAGGCCAAATCGGTGATCAGCAAACCCGCCGCCGCCCCACCCACAAACACAAATTGACTGCACAGCTCGGGGCCCAAACTGCGGGCCACCTGCTCCAGCATGGCCACATTCGGGTCATTAGGATTGAACACCTGCATCAGCTAGCCCAGCGCTTGTCAAGTTCGGCAATGGCCAAAGCACGCTCGCGCATGCTGCCCCCACGCACGGCATCTACCAAAGCCAGCAGCTCGTACAAAGCGGGGTTGCTTTGGGCCGCATCGGGCACCGTGGGATACAGCGGGTAAAACGCCACCCCGCGCACTGTGCCGTCTTTGTGCGGCCACACGGGCACGGGCTCGGTGTTTTGCACAATCAATTTATTCAGCGGAGCAGCCGCATGCGCCGTGGGGATGCCTCTGCCCATAGGGCCATGCGTGGCCGGGAAGCTGTAGCGCACACCATGCTGCACAAACAAGCGCAAAGCCTCCAACACCACCACGGGTTTACCTGATTCGTCTTTGCGTACCAACAGCGCGGCCACAGCACGGTCCACACCCGCGTGAATTTCAGAGGCCGTGAGCTTGAGCTCTTGGGCCAACGCGGCATACGTTGGCACGCTGTCTGCGCCCAAAGACAAACGCAGCAGCACCACCACATCTTGGGGGCGTAGCACCATTTGGGGGTTGGATTTAGGACGGGTCATGGGAGGTAGTTTAGCTGCATATTCGCTATTCGCGAATAGCGAATACCTCCATCTTGAAAACGCATCCAAGTTCAAAACCGGGCACAAACTGATACGCTCAAACTCGGCTGCAATGGCCCCTAAATCGCGGTAACCAGACGCCAACACCGCCGCGCTGCCTGCCAGCGCCAAGTGCAGGAACGGCAAACACCGAACGCGGCAATCAGGCAGCTTGGGAGGCGGCTGCGCAATCCGCACAGTTTCGGCATAAGGCAGGTAGTCGGCCAGTAACTCCTCTTGTTCCGCTTGCGACAAACGGAACTTGGAATGAGCCAACACGCGCACCAGCGCTTGCACTGTGGCGGTACTGGCCAGCATCTATCAGATCCAACTGCGCCAATTTGGCGTGGACCGCATCGCCACGCTGAACGCGCACGGGCCTCCACATCACACCCACGGCCTGCGTCAGGCTCTTGGGCAGGGTGGGCTGGTTTTTAGCGGTGATTTTGGCAAGCATGCTTTTATCCGCAAGTATGGAATCATTGCTTTACCGGGAATCGGGAGGTGGCCGCAAATGGAAATTGGCGGTATGGTGGGCGCATTCGCTGTTCGCGGATAGCAAATATTGAAGCTTTTAGAGGTTAGTCCGTTGAAGTGCCAGTGCTTGGAAACGACTCCTTCTGTAGTGTAATTTACCGGCATCCTTGCCAGTCAAGTTTCTGATTTGCAGATCATTCAGCACCTTCACCGACTTATTGTGCACCCAGACCCCAATCGTACCAACGTAATAGGTATGGTTGTCTTGCACCTCAAAGTTGTAAACCGTCATGGGGATTTCATAACGGTCCTGAACCTTCGGATCGAAATATTTGGCCCACCAATTGATCAAGTCCGGCTCGGGAAGGTAATTGAAGTAGACGCCACCGCCATCCCATCGACTGTAGTGATTCGGAACAAAAGCAACGCCAGGGTCCCCACTATGAAAAACAGGATTGCAATGATTGGTTACACCATCGCAATTTAGAAGTTCAACATACTGCCCAGA
>JBIPME010000035.1:0-9437 GCA_044369275.1 Rhodoferax sp. | reverse complement strand
TGTACAACCAAACCATGTACATCTTGGTGGGCATGCTGGTGGTGGGCCTGGTCTGCAACCTCTTGATTCGCCCCTTGAACGACAAATGGTTCATGACAGACGACGAGCTGGCCACCGAAAAGCGCCTGGCCCATGAAAAGGCCGCAGCCTCTGAGTTGGTGCGCAGCAGCACCGCCACCGACTCCGTCAGCCCGCTGATCGTGGTGCTGGCCTGGGCTGCGGTGGGCATTCCCATGGCATGGGGCGTGTACCGCACGCTGCAAAGCGTGGCCAAGTTTTTTGCCTGAGCTGCAACCGCTTTAATACAAGCCCCGCGGGCTTTTGGGTTGCGGGGCTTTTTACATTCTCCTTGGCACTACCGATCCAGTGACGCACGCAGCCCTGCCTCGCAGTGTCAAACCGCTGTTGTCCTCCCTCACCAACTGACGCGCTGATCGACCCCAAAGTCCGGCGCCGGTTGGGCCGCCGCGTCCCAATCTGGCTCAACCTCGACACCATCGCCCATCGGCACATCGCACCCGTCCCACAGCGGCGGCCCGCGTGCTGGCGCAATTCGCAGTAGCTGCAAGCGCTCCACGCCCGCTCGGTCATGCGCTGCTATGCACAACACTGGTGTCTACCGAAAACCCGCTGTGCTTGTACTCCAGCATCTCCTGAGCCTCGAAGGCTTCAAGCAGGCCCCGCCCGACGCAGGCGCGCAGGATGTGCCGACGCAAGCTGGCCTGGGCTTGGGCCACTGCATCCGCATCCACACCGGTGGCCGGGTGGAAAACTAGGTGGCCAAGGTGTGAACGCCTTCGCTCACACGACCTCGCCCAAACAACATGATGCCCAGGAACGTGGCCTCTACAAAGAAAGCGGGAAGCACCTCATAGGCCAGCAAGGGCCCGGCCACGTTGCCCACGGTGTTCATGAAGCCTGGCCAATTGGTGCCAAACTGAAAATTCATGGTGATGCCACTGACCACACCCAGTGCAAAGGTCAGGGCAAAAATCTTGATCCAAAACTCATAGGCGTCCATCCAGTGCTGTTCACCTGTGGGAACAAATCGGGTTTTGAAAAACAACAAAAACCAGCCCATGGCGATGCTGATGGTGGGGAAACAAAATGTGGGATGTGATGTTGGCGGCAAATTGCAACCTGGCCAACAAAAGTGTGGCAAGACTGTCCATGGTTTATCTCATTCGGCAGGAGTTTCGGGATTGGTTTTGATGGCGCAGGTGCTGAAACCAAACAAGGTGTACGGCATGCAAATACCCACGACACCAGTGGCCAAGACGATGACACCCAGCCAAGCCCATGGCCCCAGCACGCCAGTAGCCGCCAAGATGATCAGCGCCAAACCGACGATGATGCGAAGAGCGCGGTCGATGCCGCCAACGTTTTGAGTCATGGTGATTCCTTGAAGGGTTGTGGGTCTGTTTAAGCCTTGAGCAACGCAGCGCTGACCCAACGCGCCAAATCGGGGGCCGACATCGCCCCAGGCTGTCTGGCAATTTCACGGCCACCCGCAAAAACCGCCAAGGTGGGAATACTTCGAATGTTGTAAGTCGCGGCCAGGCCTTGTTCGTCTTCGGTGTTGACCTTCACAAAGCGGGCTTTGCCTTGCATGTCTTGGCTGACCTTTTCATAAGCTGGCGCCATCATGCGGCAAGGGCCACACCAAGGGGCCCAAAAGTCCACCACCAAGGGCAGGTCGCTCTTGGCCAACTGCGCGTTGAAGGCGGCTTCACCGAGGTTGTCCGGGTGAGCATTCAATAAAGAGGCGTGACACTGGCCGCAGTTCAGTTCAGCTTGCAGTTTGTCCGACGGCACGCGGTTGGTCGCGTTGCAATGCGGACAGACCAAATGCATTTTGGGAACGGTGGTGTTGGTCATGGCTTCCTCGCGACAAACCCCACCAAGGCCGACATGCCGCTGTGGCCTGCGCCCTCTTGGATGGTGGTTTCATAGGTGTTGCAGGTCAGCACATCGTAGCCCGCAAAGGCCTCTCGCATCAGTGCGTCGTCGTACAAATGGTGGAGCTTGCCGGGACCGCCGGTGTTGTACTTGAGCTGGTTTTTGCCATAGCCCTGGATGATCAGCAGACCACCAGGTTTCAAGCTTTTGTTGATTTTTTCAAATATGGTGGCGCGTTCTTCAGGCGCTGCAAACTGGAAAAAAATGCCTGCCACTAGGTCGTAATGTGCCGTGGGCCAATCGAAGGACTGCCAGTCGCTGCAGGTGAAGTTCACGCTCACTTGGTGCTTGGCAGCCAAGGCTTGGGCTTTGGCAATGGCCGGGGCTGAGAAGTCGAAGGCATCGACACTCAATCCTTGCTGGGCCAACCACACGCTATTGCGTCCTTCCCCATCAGCCACCGCCAATGCATGGCCTTTGCCCAGCAAATGCGCTTGCGAAGCTAAAAACGCATTCGGTTCCTCGCCAAACACATAGTCGGGCGTGGAGAAGCGTTTGTCCCACATGGCTTGGGGGTTGCTGAATCCCGTCATGGTCAGAGTGCGTTCAAAGGAATTTTGACGTAAGCAATGCCATTGTCTTCCTTGGGTGGCAACTCGCCCGCACGGATGTTGATTTGCACCGCAGGCAGGATGAGCACAGGCATTTCCAAGGTGGCGTCACGCTTGGTGCGCATCTCAACAAACTGCGCTTCGCTAATGCCGTCATGCACATGGATGTTCTTGGCTTTTTGCTCGGCGACGGTGCTCTCGAAGTTCACGGGGCGGCCATTGGGCGGGTAGTCGTGGCACATGAACAAACGTGTTTCAGGGGGCAGGCTCAAAATTTTGCGGGTCGAGGCGTACAAGGTTTTGGCATCTCCTCCGGGGAAGTCGCAGCGGGCCGTGCCGACATCGGGCATGAATATGGTGTCGCCCACAAACACAGCGTCACCAAACTGGTAGGCCACGCAAGCAGGCGTATGGCCCGGCACATACATGGTGTGGCCGGTCAAATCGCCCACCTGGATGCCGTCACCATCGGCAAACAAATGGTCGAACTGCGAGCCGTCCAATTTGAAGCTGGCTTCCATGTTGAAGATGCCTTTAAAGACTTTTTGCACACCGCTGATGTGGTCGCCAATGGCGGTTTTGCCGCCCACGTGCTCCTTTAAATAAGGTGCAGCGCTCAGGTGGTCGGCATGGGCATGGGTTTCCAAAATCCACTCCACCTTGAGGTTATTGGTTTTGACGAATTCGATGACTTTGTCCGCCGACTTGTGGCTGGTGCGGCCCGACTTGGGGTCATAGTCCAACACCGAATCAATGATGGCGCAAGCAGACCCTGGTTTTTCGTAAACCACGTATGTGACGGTCCAGGTGGCGGGGTCAAAAACGCCGTGGACTTGGGGCTTGTAGCTGGCTGTGCTCATCAATCACTCCTTTTTAATTAAGTTTTCAATAGTATATTGACAAATATTTTATTTGTCAACATACTATCGCATCTTCTTCAAAACAGTCAGGAAAACCGCCCATGGACACATCCACCTTGGACCTAGACAAAATGAAAGCTTCGGCAGGAAACGCCTGCCGGCTCATGAAAGTGCTCTCCAACCCCGACCGCCTGATGCTGCTGTGCCAGCTCTCCCAAGGCGAAAAGCGGGTGGGCGAGTTGGAAGAAATTTTGAGCATCGTCCAGCCCACCTTGTCCCAGCAACTCACAGTTTTGCGTGACGAAGAGCTGGTGGCCACCCGCCGCGACGGCAAAAGCATCTATTACCAAATCGCCAGCCCCCAAGCGCTGGCGGTCATGAATGTTTTATTTGAGCAATTTTGCAGACCACAAACAGGAGACAACACATGAACATCGATTGGGCACATCTCACACCTTTTGCATCCCTGACGGGCGGCATCATTTTGGGCATCGCCTCGGCCGTCTTCATTTTGGTGAATGGCCGTATTTTGGGCATCAGCGGCATTGTGGGCGGACTGTTTCCTCCCAAGCTGGGCGATACCTTCTGGCGCATCGCATTCCTGTTGGGTTTTGCGGCAGCACCCTCGGTTTTTCATGCTGTGGTACCCGCCCAGTACATCACTGCGCCGCGCATTGACGCCAGCGACATGATGGTGGTTATCGCCGGCTTGCTGGTGGGTATTGGCACCCGCTATGCCTCTGGTTGCACCAGCGGTCACGGTGTCTGCGGCTTGTCTCGCTTGTCCCCACGTTCATTGGTGGCCACCGCTTCTTTCATGAGCGCAGGTTTCATCACTGTTTACGTCATGCGTCACGTCATTTAAGGAAAAAATCATGATTCAAAAAAACCATATCCACCACGTCGTTGAATTCATCGTCGGTCTGGTATTTGGCATGGGTTTGATGCTCTCGGGCATGACCGATCCCAGCAAAGTCATTGGCTTCCTCGATTTGTTTGGCAGTTGGGACCCTTCACTGGCTTTGGTCATGGGCGGCGCCATCATGGTCGGCGTGTTTGCCTTCACCGTCGCAAAAAAACGCACCACCACTTTTTTGGGCGGCGTTTTGCGTTTCCCGACCAACACAGACATCGACAAGAAATTGGTCATCGGTAGTTTGGTGTTTGGCACTGGCTGGGGCTTGGCGGGCTTTTGCCCCGGCCCAGCGTTGGTGTCCATGGCAGATGGTCAGCCCAAAGCCTTGATATTTGTCCTCGCCATGTTGATCGGCATGTTGGGTTTTGAGTTGATGGACCGTTTTGTCCACGCCCCCCGCAAAGCCAAACTGAACGCAGCCTGAACCTCAACATTGGAGACATCATGGACATCAAAGCACTGACCCCGCATCTTTCTGTCACCCCACAAGTCTTGGTCCCTGAACTTGAGACCGTGGCGCAAATGGGTTTCAAGGCCATCATTTGCAACCGCCCTGATGGTGAAGGTCTGGACCAACCCAGCTTCAAAGAAATGGAGCAAGCCGCGTTGACGCTGGGTATGCAAATGCGCTACTTGCCAGCCGATGCAGGCAAAGTAAGCGATGCTGACGGCAAGACCTTTGGTGAACTGCTGGCCACCCTGCCCGGCCCGGTATTGGCCTATTGCCGCACTGGCATGCGATCCACCACCATGTGGGCTTTGTCGCAATCGGGTGTCACCCCCTTGCCGCAGATTTTGGAAGCTTCGCAAAAAGCCGGCTTTGACATGAAGGCCTTGGTGCAGCGCATCGCCAACGGCGGCAAAACCCCAATCGACCAAGCCGATGCCAGCCACGATGTGGTCATCGTCGGCGGTGGCTCGTCAGGCATTTCGGTGGCTGCCAGCTTGCTGCAACGCAGCCCGCAACTGGACATTGCCATCATCGACCCCGCAGACGCCCACTTCTACCAACCCGGCTGGACCATGGTTGGTGGCGGCATTTTTAAAGCAGCAGACACCGCCCGCACCATGGCTTCTGTCATCCCCACCGACGTGAGCTGGATCAAGGCTGCCGTGGCGGCTTTCGAGCCGGAAAACAACAAAGTGATCTTGGAAGGCTGCCGTGTGGTGAAGTACAAGCAGTTGGTGGTGTGTCCCGGCTTGAAACTGGACTGGCAAGGCATTGAGGGTTTGAACGACACCCTGGGACGCAACGGTGTCTCGTCCAATTACCGCTTCGACCTGGCGCCCTACACCTGGGAGCTGGTGCAAAACTTGAAAGGCGGCAAGGCGCTATTCACCCAGCCACCCATGCCCATCAAGTGCGCCGGTGCGCCGCAAAAAGCCATGTACTTGTCGGCCGACCACTGGACCCGCCAAAGTGTGCTGAACGACATCGACATCCAGTTTTGCAACGCAGGTGCGGTGCTGTTTGGCGTGGCCGACTATGTGCCCGCGCTCATGGAATATGTGAAGAAATACCGCATCGGTTTGAACTTCGGCGAAACCTTGGTGACGGTGGATGGCCCGGCACACAAAGCCACCTTTATGAAAAACCTGGCCGACGGCAGCAAAGAAAAAGTGGTGCGTGACTTTGACATGATCCATGTGGTGCCACCGCAAAAAGCCCCCGACTTTGTGCGTGTCAGCCCACTCGCTGACGCCGCTGGTTGGGTGGATGTGGACCCAGCCAGCCTGCGCCACAAAACCTACGCCAATGTGTTTGCTTTGGGCGATGTGGCCAACACCACCAACGCCAAAACCGCTGCCGCTGCCCGAAAGCAAGCCCCTGTGGTCGCTAACAACCTTTTGGTGGCATTGGGACAACTCAAAGGCGAAGCCAAGTATGACGGGTATGGCTCTTGCCCTTTGACAGTGGAGCGCGGCAAGATCGTGCTGGCCGAGTTCACTTATGGCGGCAAGTTGGCACCTAGCTTCCCCTCTTGGCTCATCGACGGCACCAAGCCGTCTGCTTTGGCCTGGTACCTGAAAGAAGGCATCCTGCCCCCCATTTACTGGGAAGCCATGCTCAAAGGCCGTGAATGGATGGCACAACCTGAAATGGTGGGCTGATGAGTTCACTCTCACGCTGGCTACCTACGGTACCCTTGCTGGACTGGGGCCGCAGTTACAACCGCGAGACCTTCATCAACGACGCGGTGGCCGCCCTCATCGTCACCATCATGCTGATCCCGCAAAGCTTGGCCTATTCCCTGCTGGCGGGGCTGCCGCCCGAAGTGGGTTTGTACGCCAGCGTGGCGCCGCTCTTGTTGTATGCGGTGCTGGGCAGCAGCCGTGTGTTGGCGGTGGGACCGGTGGCCGTGGTGTCGCTGATGACCGCCGCCGCTGTGGCCGAACACGCCGCTGCTGGCACGCATGCGTATTGGCAAGTGGCCATCACCTTGGCGTTTTTGTCAGGTGGCATGTTGCTCATCATGGGTTTGTTGCGCTTGGGGTTTTTGGCCAATTTCTTGAGCCATCCTGTCATCTCGGGTTTCATCTCGGCTTCGGGTTTGCTGATTGCGCTGAGCCAAATGAAAACCATCATGGGTGTGAAAGCCGAGGGCCACAACTTTGTCGAACTCTTGTCTTCGCTGCTGCACCAAGCCTCGAATATTCATCTGCTGACGCTGGGCGTGGGCATTGCCGCCACCGCGTTTTTGTTTTGGGTGCGCAAGGGCTTGAAGCCTTTGCTCATCTCAGCGGGTTTGAAACCCAAGCTCGCCGATGTGCTGGCAAAGGCAGGTCCCGTGGTGGCAATTGCTTTGACCACCGTGTTGGCTTGGTCCCTCGATTGGCAGGGCCGAGGCATGAAACTGGTGGGCACGGTGCCACAAGGCTTGCCCCCACTCACCGAGCCCCTGTGGGACTTGGCGCTATGGCAAGAACTATTGGTTCCCGCTTTGCTCATCAGCGTGGTGGGGTTTGTGGAGTCGGTGTCGGTGGGTCAAACCTTGGCCGCCAAACGTCGCCAACGGATTGAACCCGACCAAGAACTGGTGGCTTTGGGTGCCAGCAATTTGTCAGCAGCTTTCACAGGCGGTTTTCCCGTCACCGGTGGTTTTGCCCGTTCGGTGGTGAACTTTGACGCAGGCGCGGTCACCCCCGCAGCCGGTGTGTACACCGCGGTGGGCATCACCTTGGCCTCGCTGTTTTTAACGCCAGCGCTTTATTACCTGCCGCAAGCCACATTGGCAGCCACCATCGTCGTGGCGGTGTTGTCGCTGGTGGACTTCGGGATTTTGAAATCCACTTGGCGTTTTTCCAAACTCGACTTCATCGCTGTCGCCACGACTTTGCTGGCCACCCTGTTGGTAGGTGTGGAAAGCGGTTTGGTCTTGGGTGTGGTGGTGTCCTTGGCGCTGTTTTTGTTCAGAGCCAGCCGTCCCCACATCGCCACGGTGGGTTTGATACCTGGCACCGAGCATTTCCGCAATGCCACCCGTCACGATGTGTTGGTCAGCCCCAAACTGGTCTGTCTGCGGGTGGACGCCAGCATGTTCTTTGCCAATGCGCGGGGTGTGGAAGACCGCATCAACGCCGAGGTGGCAGCCCGGCCTGCGTTGGAACATGTGCTGTTGCAATGCTCGGCGGTGAACGACATTGACGCCAGCGCCTTGGAAAGCCTAGAAGCTATTGCCAGCCGCTTGAAAGACTCGGGCATCGCCCTGCACTTCTCGGAAATCAAGGGGCCGGTGATGGACAAACTCAACACCACCGAGTTTTTACAGCATTTGCATGGCCAGGTGTTTCTCACCAACTACCAAGCCATACAAGCGCTGACGCCGGAAGTCATTCAGGCGCATTAAACGCAATGCAACTGGGTGTGCGCCACAACCTGAACCAAGTGGCGCAACGACTGTTGCAGGTGCTGCTGGTGGGTATGACCGTGGGCATGATGCGCAATGTGGTACCCGCGCTGGTAAGCAGCTCAAAATCCAGCTAGTGGATTTACTGCGACCTAATAATCGGGCTATTTCCGCCATGGTGTGCTGGGCTATTAGCAGCGTGTGGATCTGGTATCTTTCAGCTTGGCTGAGGTGTTGGTAATTCATGGCAACTTCGACTGTCGGGTCAAAAAGCTGTGAATATTAATATCCTCAGCCTCTTAACTCCGGTTTATCTCTGTTGCACTTCGTGCTTGAAACCGCCTTCTCCTTGGCACTACCGATCAACGGTAACGACAAACCAAACCAAACCAAAACGGTCAACGTAGCAACGGCGCGAACTGGCAGCCCAACCCTACCCCGAAATGACCCATGTGGGTGCGCCGACCGTGGCCACACCCCTGGCATCCACCGCTGCCGGCACACCGCCTAGCTCGGGCTATGCCGTGCCCGTGCCCGTGCCTGCGCCTGCGGTTTGGCCTGCGGCCAGTGCAAGCGCCGCAGCCCGCAGCGGTGGCCGGGTGGAAAATGACGCCCAGCGAGGGGGTTTGATCGTCGGCATCACCCTTGCCCTCGCCCGCCACTTCTTCAAATACGCAATCGACTGCGCTTCAGAAAACAACTCCGAAGGTGGTGGCGATTCAAATGGGGGCTCGTCATCTGGAAACTCCTATTTGGTGCTGCCCAACAAGTGCGCCAACAGTGCCGACAGTTGCCCCCCCAACACCTTGGAAAACTGCCTGTGCGAAACCCAAGAACCACGCCCACTTGAAGGCATCGCCATTTGCTACCAACCCAAGAAAACGGCAAGCACCACGCCTGCCAAGGGACGCCGAAGCTAGCTTTACTTAATTTTAATTAAAGATAAAATGTAGCCTCTTAAGTTAAATAAACAACATCAAGAGGCTTTATGTTGTCATTTATAAGTCATCAAGAAACCGCTCAGCTCGTGGCTGAGCGTGTTAAAAAAAGGCGCTTGGCAGAAAACTATTCGCGCAAAACATTGGCCGAGCGCTCCGGCGTTTCCGAGCCCTCCATCAAACGCTTTGAAACCACGGGCGAAATTGCCTTTGCCTCCCTGCTCAAACTCGCCTTCGCGCTAGATTGCATGCAAGAGTTTGGGCTCATTTTTCCACCTAAAGAAACCATCTCCATCGCTGAGATCACGCAAAAGCCAAGGGCTAGGGGGCGCACATGAACAACCCAGCGCAACACGTTCAACAGC
>JBIPME010000336.1:0-3270 GCA_044369275.1 Rhodoferax sp. | reverse complement strand
GTCGCGAAAGCTTTCGTGGTCATGGGAAAAAATGGTTCTCTTGATCATCTGAGGCCTCAAAAATATTTATACAAAGCGTTTGCTTGGCTAAAATCATATACTCGTTTTAAACGCTGCGATTTTTCGCAGGGTTTGCGCACTACAACAGCGCCAGCCCCCAACAACACCACAAAACACAACCAAGGAGATTTTTTGCATGACTGAAGCCTTTGTTTTCGATGCGATTCGCACCCCCCGTGGAAAGGGGAAAAAAGATGGCAGCTTGTACGAGGTCAAGCCCGTCGATTTGTTGGGCGGCCTGCTTGGCGATTTGCAGCGGCGCAATGGCTTTGACACTGCCTGTGTAGACGACATTGTGATGGGCGTGGTCTCGCCGGTAGGTGACCAGGGTGCGGTGCTGCCCAAGATTGCCGCGCTCAAAGCGGGCTGGGACTTTCAGTGCGCAGGCGTGCAAATCAACCGTTTTTGCGCCTCTGGCCTGGAGGCCGTGAATTTGGCGGCGCAAAAGGTGCGCTCGGGCTGGGAGGATTTGGTAGTCGCAGGCGGCGTAGAGAGCATGAGCCGCGTGCCCATTGGCGCTGATGGTGGTGCTTGGGCCATGGACCCGGCCACCAACGCCCAAACCGCCTTTGTGCCACAGGGCGTGGGGGCCGATTTGATCGCCACCTTGGGCGGCTTTAGCCGCAGCGATGTGGACCGGTTTGCCATGGTCTCGCAACAGCGCGCCGCGCATGCGCAAGCCAGTGGCTACTTTGCCAATGCGGTCATGCCCGTCAAAGACGCCTTGGGCCAAACCATTTTGGCGCATGACGAATTCATCAAACCCCAAACCACGCTGGAGGGTTTGGCCAAACTCAAGCCCTCTTTTGCGCAAATGGGCGGCATGGGGTTTGACCACATTGCGCTGACGCGCTACCCGCAGGTAGAGCGCATTGACCATGTGCACCACGCGGGCAATGCCTCGGGCATTGTCGATGGCGCAGCCGCCGTCTTGATCGGCTCCGAGGCTGCGGCCAAGGCCCACGGGCTCAGGCCGCGTGCGCGCATTGTGGCCACTGCCCTGAGCGGCGCAGACCCCACCATCATGCTGACCGGGCCCATGCCTGCCACGCGCAAGGCACTGGCCAAAGCGGGGCTGTCGATCAACGACATTGACCTTTTTGAAGTCAACGAAGCCTTTGCCGCCGTGGTGATGCGTTTTATGCAAGAACTGCGCGTGCCGCACGAAAAAGTCAACGTCAACGGCGGCGCTATCGCCATGGGCCACCCGCTGGGGGCTACCGGGGCCATGATTTTGGGCACCTTGGTAGACGAGCTGGAACGCCGCCAACTGCGCTACGGTCTGGCCACCTTGTGCGTGGGGGCGGGCATGGGCATTGCCACCATCGTCGAGCGCATTTAAGCGAATCTGCACGCAGCCCAACGTATTGAAGCGCCCAGCCCCCGCCGCTCTTTGCCTTCTCCCCCCTTCCAACAACCTAGCCCCCTACACGCCACCATGAAAACCATTCGCTACACCCTGCAACACGGCATAGCCACCATCACCTTTGACGAGCCCGACTCCCCCATCAACACCATGTGCCGCCAATGGCAAGACGACCTGGAGGCCGTTGCCACCCAGGTGCTTGCCGACAGCGAAGAGATACAAGGCATCTTGCTCACCTCGGCCAAAAAAACTTTTTTTGCCGGGGCCGACCTCAAAGCCGTTATGCGCCTGCAAGCCAGCGATGCCAGCGCCGTTTACGCCGAAATTGAACGCGTGAAAAAAAACTTCCGCACGCTGGAAACCTTGGGCAAACCCGTGGTCAGCTTGCTCAACGGCACCGCACTGGGCGGCGGCTGGGAAGTCGCCTTGATCGGCCACCACCGCATCGCCATCAACGACCCCAAAACCCAATTTGGCCTGCCCGAAGTCACACTGGGCCTGCTCCCCGGGGCCAGCGGCGTTAGCAAAATGACACGCATGATGGGCTTGCTAGAAGCGCAGCCCTACTTGATTGAGGGCAAAACCACCAACCCCGCCCAAGCGCGCCGCCTCGGTTGGGTGCACGACCTGGTTGAACCCGGCGACAACGCTGCCAGCGAGATGCAGGCCAAGGCCCTTGCCTGGATTGCCACCAACCCCTGCAGCCAACACCCATGGGAACACAAGACCTACAAGGTGCCCGGTGGCCTGCCTTCCAGCCCCGCCTTGGCCAGCATGCTCAGCGTGGCCCCGGCCATGCTGCACAAGCGAACCCGGGGCCTGTACCCCGCACCGCAAGCCATCTTGGCGTGCATGGTCGAAGGCTTGCAAGTCGACTTGGAAACCGCGCTACGCCTAGAAAGCCGCGCGCTGGCGCAACTCATGACGGGCAGCAACGCCCGCGCCATGGTCACCACCTTCTTCAACCTCAACGCCATCAAAAGCGGCCAGTCCCGCCCCAAGCTGAATGCTGCGCCACGCACAATCCCGCGCAAAGTCGGCATTCTGGGCGCGGGCATGATGGGCGCAGGCATCGCGTACGCGCAGGCCAGCAAAGGCATTGCCACGGTGCTCAAAGATGTCAGCTTGGACAAAGCCGAACAGGGCAAAGCCTACAGCCAGCGCCTCACCGACCAACGGGTAGAACAGGGCCGCATGACGGCGCAGCAACAGCAAACCCTGCTCAACCACATCACACCCAGCGCCCAGGTGGCCGACCTGCAAGGCTGCGACCTGATCATTGAAGCCGTCTTTGAAAACCGTGCGCTCAAAGCCCAAGTCACCCAAGAAGCGCAAGCCCAGCTTGCCGCCGACGGGTTTTTTGCCTCCAACACCTCCACCCTGCCCATCAGCGGCTTGGCCCAGGCCAGCGCCACACCCGAGCGCTACATTGGCATCCACTTTTTCAGCCCCGTGGACAAAATGAAACTGGTGGAAATCATCCGCGGCAAGGCCACCAACGACGCCACCGTGGCCCGCGCCTACGACTACGTGCAAGCCATCGGCAAAATCCCCATCGTGGTCAACGACGCACGCGGCTTCTTCACCAGCCGGGTGTTTGGCACCTTCGTCATGGAAGGCGCTGCCATGCTGGGTGAAGGCATTCCAGCCGCCGCCATTGAAAACGCCAGCGTGCAGTGCGGCATGCCCGTAGGCCCCTTGGCCGTGTTGGACGAAACCGCCCTGAGCCTGAGCGTGCACGTCATGGAGCAAACCATGGCCGACTTTGCCGCCCAAGGCCAAACCTACCACCCCACGCCCGGCGAACGCCTGGTCGCCGACATGGTGCGCCAACACCAACGCGC
>JBIPME010000334.1:0-3275 GCA_044369275.1 Rhodoferax sp. | reverse complement strand
TGCTTTGGAAGATGCATTGCTAGAGTTCGCAGGCACCATCATGGTCATCAGCCATGACCGCTGGTTCTTGGACCGTATCGCCACCCACATTTTGGCCTGCGAGGGCGACAGCCAGTGGACGTTTTTTGACGGCAACTACCAAGAGTACGAAGCCGATAAAAAGAAACGTCTGGGTGAAGAAGGTGCCAAGCCTAAGCGCATGCGCTACAAGGCATTGAAGTAAGTCCCACACGCCACCACCAGTTGAGGTTGACATGGTTTTCAAAATGCTTTTGTGGGCATGGGGGCTGGCTGTGCCTATGGCGTGCCTGGCAGCGCCTGCACCGTGGTGCAAAGACTACGCACGCCATATTCCCAATGTGTCTGTTGCTTTGTGCGAGTCTGCGCAGTTGCGCGAGATGGCGGCGCACTCGGTGCTGGGGCGGCCTTTGCTCGGGCGTGACATTGTGGTGCCGAACGCACCCTTGCGCGTCTTGGTGTTAGGCGGTATTCACGGCGACGAAATGTCCTCTAGCGCCATGGTGTTCCAGTGGATTCAACTGGCCAGCACCCCCCCTGCGGATATGCCCAAACCCGTGCAGTGGCGGTTTTTGCCCTTGCTCAATCCGGATGGCTTGTTTGCCAAAACGCCCAAACGCGTGAACGCCAACGGGGTGGATTTGAATCGCAATTTCCCCACGCCCAATTGGGAGCGCGATGCCCGTATCTACTGGGAAAAGCGCACCCGCAAAGACCCCCGCCGTTGGCCGGGCTCCAAGCCTTTGTCCGAGCCGGAGTCGCGGTTTTTGTATGAACAAATGGGCAGCTTCAAGCCCAATTTGATTGTGAGCATCCACGCCCCTTACGGCGTGTTGGACTTCGATGGCCCCTTTGCGCCGCCCAGTAAATTAGGGCGCTTGTATTTGGACCAAGTGGGCATTTATCCGGGCTCGCTGGGCAATTACAGCGGCGTGCACAAGGGCGTGCCGGTTGTCACCATTGAGTTGCCCAGCGCCGCCTACACCCCGACCCAAGCCGAAATTCACCAAATGTGGACCGATCTGCTGCGTTGGATTGCTGAGCGCATGGGCACGCGGCCCGAGACTACAAAAATCAGCAGCACGCCGGGCTGAAATGGGGGCGCTGGCGCGGGGCAATGCCCAGCCCATGCCCGGCGCGCGCTGTGGGGGTGTGCATGTAGGCCAAGCAAGCGCCCAAGTTGGCTGGGCTTGGCGCCGCTTAATTGCCCCCCTAAATTGCGGTGCTGTTAGTCGCGGTGCTGTTGCCAGTTGAAGGGGGTTTGCTGCAACACCATGTCGATGTCCAGCCCCAATGCCAGGCCAACGGTGCTGGGGAAGCTCACCGCCAACGCTTGTGCATTGCACTTGGCGTATTCGCAACGTGCGCGCCAAGTGGCCAGGTGGATGATGCCCGACAGGGGCTCGTAGACTTGGTTTTCAAACGGCGCGTCCAAGTGCTCTAGCGCATTGACCATGGGGGAGGGGAATTGCCAGCGGCGTGCCAGAGCGGCCCCTACCTGCCCGTAACTAAAGCCCAAATGCTTGGTTTGCAGGGCGGCTCGGTGCAGGTCCAGCGGCTTGCAGTGTTGGTTGAGCGCGGCGAGTGCTTGCGGCATGGCCTGTTGCAGGGCCAGTTCGCCGATGGCATGGACCAGTGCGCAGGTGTAGGCGGCTTGCTGGTTTTGGCGCAAGTTCCAGGCCAAGCTGCGCGAAATGCTAGCAACGTTGCGGCAATACTCCCAAAAGTGTTGCATGGAAATGCCGGGCAGCGATTTGAGCGATGCGCAGGCGGCTGCGGCCTGCGCTTGGCTGCGCACTTGGTCCATGTGCAGCAAGGCCAAAGCTTGTGCCACGCTGTGGATTTGGCCGCCCAAGGCGGGGCTGGTGCCGTTGGCCTGTTGCAGCACACGCCAAGTCATGGCCGGATCGGTGGCGACGAGCTGGTTAACCCGCTTTAAATCAACCGTGGATTGGTTTAATTCGCTAAGCAATAGCGCAATTATTTTTGGTTCGCCTGGAAGGCTAAGATTTAATTCTAGTAACTCACCGATAATCATTTTTTAATTGAAAGGCCGCAGCCCTTGCTCCCCCGCCCTGATTATGGTGCTTGCGGGGGTGGTTCGGCTAGGGTCTAGCGTTTTATTTTGGCGAAAGCTGCCGCCATGGCGGAGTTTGCGACCGGGGCGCTGGCGCGTGGGTTGGCGTAGCCCGGGGCGACGCGCTCGCCGCGTTGGGGGCTTTGAAAGCGGTTGTCACCGGTGGCGCGGTCGGTGCCTGCGCGGCTGGGGGCGGCACCGATTTTCATGGTCAGGCCAATGCGTTTGCGTGCCACATCAACCTCTACCACTTGCACTTTAACGATGTCGCCCGTTTTGACGACCTCCCGCGCATCGTTGACAAATTTGTGGGCGAGTTGGCTGACGTGGACCAATCCGTCTTGGTGCACGCCCAGGTCAATGAAGGCACCAAAGGCGGCCACGTTGCTGACGGTGCCCTCGAGCACCATGCCTTCTTTGAGGTCTTTGATGTCTTCAATGCCCTCGTTAAAGCGGGCGACTTGGAAGCTCGGGCGCGGGTCGCGTCCGGGTTTTTCCAGCTCGGACAGAATGTCTTGCACGGTGATGACCCCAAATTGGGCGTCGGCAAACAAGGTGGGCAGCAGGCTCTTGAGCATGTCTGCGCGGCCCATGATCTCGGCAATGGGGCGGTTGATTTTGGCAATGATTTTTTCCACCACGGGGTAGGTCTCTGGGTGAACGCCGGTCATGTCCAAGGGGTTGCTGCCGCCACGGATGCGCAGAAACCCCGCGCTTTGTTCAAAGGTTTTGGCCCCCAAGCCGGTGACTTTGAGCAGGTCTTGGCGGCTGGCAAACGCCCCGTGCGACTCGCGCCAACGCACCACCGCTTTGGCAACGGTGCCCGACAGGCCCGAGACCCGTGCGAGCAGGGGCGAGCTGGCGGTGTTGAGGTCAACGCCTACCGAATTCACGCAGTCTTCGACCACCGCGTTCAGCGCTTTGGCCAGTTCGCTTTGGTTCACGTCGTGCTGGTACTGCCCCACGCCAATGGATTTGGGGTCGATTTTTACCAGCTCTGCCAACGGGTCTTGCAGGCGGCGTGCAATGCTGGCTGCACCGCGCAGGCTGACATCGACATCGGGCATTTCTTGGCTGGCGAATTCGCTGGCGGAGTAGACCGAAGCGCCGGCCTCGGAGACCACGACTTTTTCAATCGTTTGGGCGGTTTGGGCAGTTTGTGTGGCTTGGGCAGCTTGGG
>JBIPME010000024.1:0-10340 GCA_044369275.1 Rhodoferax sp. | reverse complement strand
GCGCTTGGGGCAGAATGTACCGCGTTGGATTTGGCTAGCGCAACACCTGAGGCATTGGACGCGCTGTTGCACAACGTGGATGTGGTGTGGCACGCTGCGGCACTGTCATCTCCATGGGGGCGTGCGCGTGATTTTGTCGCAGCCAATGTGACGGCCACCACCCATTTGTTGGCATCGGCGGCACGGCAAGGCGTGAGCCGTTTTGTGCACGTGTCTACGCCTGCTTTGTACTTTGATTACACCGATCGAAGAAATATTCCCGAAACTTTCTTTGCAGCTTCGCCCGTGAATGGCTATGCGCGCAGCAAAGCACAGGCTGAAGTCGCGGTGCAGCGGGCGGCGCAGCAATGGCCGCAATTGCATTGCACTGTGTTGCGGCCACGTGCCATTTTTGGACCGCATGACCAAGTTTTATTGCCTAGGCTGACACGGTTGCTCGATTTGCGCAAAGGGCGTTTGCCGTTGCCACGCGCAGGTCGAGTGACTTTGGATTTGACCTATGTGGGCAATGTGGTGCAGGCAATGTGGTTGGCTACTTGCGTTAATCCAGACAAAGTGCCCAGTGGTACGGCGATTAATATTACCAACCATGAGCCTGTCGTGCTGTGTGAAATTCTGCATGCGCTTTATGTGCAGGCTTTAGGGCGGCCATTGAAGATTGTGCCCATGCCTTGGGCGGTTTTGTGGGGTGCGGCGCGTTGCATGGAGGCTTACTCTTATGTGACGGGCTGCGAGCCTTTGCTCACCGCCTACAGCGTTGGCGCATTGGGGTTTGACATGACGCTGGACAACACGCGGGCACGTGAATTGCTTGGCTATGTGCCTGAGGTTTCTATGCCAGAGGCGGTGCAACGCACCGCACAATGGATTCAAAACAATGGCTAAATCTGATGGCTAAATTCAATGGCTAAATTGCATGTTTTTCGTGTGGGTTACTGCACCCACCCCGCTTGTATGGCGCTCAAAGGGGCGGGTCTGGCGAGTCGGTGTTTTCCGTCGCGGGCTTATCTGATTGAGACCCGTCAAGGTCCGCTGCTGTGGGACACGGGCTATGCCGAACGTTTTCAAGATGCGACCTCCCAAGGTGTTTACCGACTCTACCCGCTGATCACGCCGGTGTACTTTGATCCGCAAGAAGCATTGGTGTGCCAACTGCGTTCCTTGGGGCTGGCGCCGCACGATGTGCGCGGTTTGGTGATGTCGCACTTTCATGCAGACCACATTGCGGGGGTGCGTGATTTTCCGTCGGCACGGCTGTTTGCATCGGCTGTGGGGTGGGCCGCAGTGCGCGGCCTTCAAGGTTTGAGAGCTGTGCGCCAAGCCTTCGTACCCGCGCTGCTGCCGCCCGACATTGCGCAGCGTCTGTGTTTTGTGGAAGGTTTGCCTTTGGTGAAGCTTGGGCCGCAGTGCCACCCTTTTACAGAAGGGTATGACCTAACCGGTGACGCTGAAGTGCTTGTGGTTGCGCTACCAGGGCACGCTGTTGGGCACCTTGGTGCATTTGTGCGGCAAGACGATGGCTGGACGCTACTGGCCTCTGATGCGGCTTGGGCTGCAGAGAGTTACCGCAGCCTGCGCGGCCCCTCTGAATGGAGTTTTCTGGTTCAGCACAACCGTGCTGCTTATTACCGCACGCTGCACCAGTTGCATGCACTGGAGCGCGCCGGTCAGGTTCGGATTGCATTGACGCACGAGGAGCCCGTGTGAGTCGCTTATTTTGGTTGCTGCTGGCGTACGTGCAGGCCAGACGGCTGCATTTCAACCAGCGCCACCTGCTTGTGCAGCACCAAACGCGTGGCTTGGCGCGTTTCATGCGCGTGCTGTGCGGTCGCAGTCCTTATTTTGCGGCGTTTAGAGGGTTGCCGTTGTCCGAGTGGCCCACAATGGACAAGTCCACTATGTTGGCCCATTTTGACACCATGAACACGGTGGGTCTGCATTTGCCGCAGGTCATGCAAGTGGCCATGCAGGCTGAGTTGCAACGTGACTTTTCACCCGATCTGGATTCGTCCCAGGGGATGGTTACGGTGGGTCTGTCCTCCGGCACCACGGGCCAGCGTGCCGCTTTTGTGGTGAGTGCGCGAGAAAGGGCACGCTGGGCAGGCACCATGCTCGCCAAGACCTTGCCGCGCGGCTTGTTCGCAGGCGAGCGTGTGGCTTTGTTTTTGCGCGCTAACAGCAATCTTTATACCAGCGTGCGCCACCGTTGGTTGACGCTGGAGTTTTTCGATCTGTTTACGCCTTTTGGCAACCATCTGCCGCGTTTGGAAGCCTACCAACCGACTGTGCTGGTGGCACCCGCGCAGGTGCTGCGCGCATTGGCGCTGGCGCAGCAGGGTGGGCAAATTCGATTGCTCCCGCACAAGGTGATTTCGGTGGCCGAAGTGCTGGAGCCTCAGGACCGACAATGCATTGAATCGGTGTTTGGCCAACGCGTGCACGAAATTTACCAAGCCACGGAAGGCTTTTTGGCCAGTACCTGTGCGCACGGTACGCTCCACCTCAACGAGCAATACCTGCATATTGAGCCTGAGTGGCTGGATGCTGAGCGCAAGCGGTTTGTGCCCATCATCACCGACTTTAGCCGACTCACACAGCCTATCGTGCGCTACCGGCTCAATGACGTGTTGGTGTTGCGCGAGCAGGCTTGTACCTGTGGATGCGCTAGCCTTGCCTTGGAGCGTATCGAAGGGCGTTGTGATGACCAGTTGCTGCTCCCAGTGCGAACAGGCGGCGTTGCACCTGTATTTGCCGATGTGGTTACACGTGCATTTGCACGCTTGCTGCCGCTGCAAGCTGATTACCGTCTTGTGCAGTCAGGGCCTACAGAGTTGCTGCTTTATGCCGAGACTGCCCCTTTGCAGTTAGAGCATTTGCGTGATGGGTTGATTCGGCTGTTAGCGGATTTGGGCATCGATACATCGCAACTCACCTGGACCTTGTCTACGCAACTGCCAGTTTTTGATCCGACCCGAAAACGCCGTCGCATTTCTCGGGCACATTCAGAGGCGTTTGGAGCATGACGGGGGGGCCTATGTTTTGGACGCGCATGCGTGCGCTGGTGTTGGGGTGGGGCACCGTGGGCTTGATTTATACGCTCTCGCGTAGCCTGCAAGGTGAGGGCAGGTTGATGCAAGAAACACCCTTAGACCAGCGCATTCCGTATGATCCCAGCGCTATATGGTTTTACACCGCATTTTTTGCCTACGTTCCGTGGGCCTACTTCGCGGTCGAGCCGGGTCGGTTGCAGTGGCTCAGGCGGTCTATGCAAGTTTGCGCGGTGATTTGCGGCACGATTTATCTGCTGTGGCCGACTACGCTGTCTGCGCCCGCATTACCTCCCGCATCCCCGACTGAAGCGATTGGGCTGGCATTGCTGCGGTTGCTGCATGCGGTGGACACCCCGCAAAACTGTGTGCCTTCGCTCCACGCTGCACTCACTGTGCTGTGCGCGTGGGCTTTGTTGGGCACGCAAAGTGCCTTGCGCTATGCGCAATCTCTATTGGCTTTAGTGCTTGGCGCAGCGATTGTTTTTTCTATCGTCCAGTTGCGCAGGCACCTTGTGGTGGATTTGGTTGCGGGTGTGGCCGTGGGGTGCTTGTCTGGGTGGTTGTCTGGATGCTTGTGTCAACGCTGGGAGAGAAAAGTATGAATGTGTTTGCCTTGTCTTTTGCCCTGATGTTGGCGCTGGTTTTGCTTGAACAGTGGTTGATCAAGCGCCGTACGGCCAAGCCCGTGCCATGGAAAGATCTCGTTTTCAACTTGAACTCTGGCCATCTATTGATGTGGGTTTTGCGTGGTGCGGAGATTGCGGCCTATGGCTTCACACTGGAATATGCCAGTGTGCAATGGGTGTCCCACTGGCCCATTGCCCTTCAGTGGGTGTTTGCGTTGATTGCCTGGGATTTTTGCTTTTACTGGATGCATCGCATGCACCACAAGATACCGCTGCTTTGGGCGGTGCACTGTATCCACCACCAAGGCGAGCACTTTAATCTTTCTTTGGCTGTGCGTAACGGTTGGTATTCGTCGCTGACCAATTTCCCCTTCATTGCCATGCTGGCTGTGCTGGGCGTGCCTGTGGAAATTTTCATTGCGGTGTCATCGTTGCATTACAGCGTGCAGCTGTATAACCATAATGCGTTGGTGCGGCGCAGTGGAATACTCGATAAGTTCTTGGTCACACCGTCCAATCACCGCGTACACCATGGCATGCATGAATGCTACATTGACCGCAATTTTGGTGGAACCCTGCTCCTATGGGACCGTATTTTTGGCACTTGGCAACCCGAACGTGAAGACTTGGAAATGCGTTTTGGCGTGAATGGAGGCATTCCCAGCCAAAACCCTTTGTGGGCGAATAACCCTTGGTTGTGGCATTGGCTGCGCAAGCAGCGCTTTGCGCTCAAGCCCTTGCGCACGGTCGATTGGCCTGGCGCATACATCGGCTGCGGCGGTGTTATTTTGTTCCTACTGGTGATTGCGCATATTGACGGTCAGCCCCAGGGCCCTGTGTTTTTAAGGGGGTGCAACCTCATCGCCTTGATCCTGTCCACTATCGCTTTGGGCGCCTTGTCAGACGGAAAGCGCTGGGGTGCTGTGGCCTGGGTTGGGTTCTGTCTGGGCCTGCCCAGTCTCTTTTTCTTGGCATTTGATTTTTCGCCCCATTGGCTCTATTTGCCTTACCTGCTTTTGTTGGCGCACGGATTCGACGGTGCACGCCGTCTGCTATTGAAAACAGAGCACAACCAAACTCCCCGCGAGCCTGCACCATGACCGCAACTCCAAAATCACTTCCACCGCTGCGTTTTCAACCTGCCAACGCAACGCCTTTTGCACAGGCTCTGAAATCGGCTGCGCAAGATTGGCTACAGAGCCAGAGTGAACATCGGTACGCAAATTGGGGCATGGCACTCAAGGCGGTCTTTTTGACCACCCTCGCAGGCTGTGCCTATGCCGCAGTACTGCATGCAAGCCATTTTTGGGGTCTGTTGTTGGCCTTCATGGCTTTTTCTGCATTGAGCATGGCATTGGCCATGAATGTCTTGCACGATGCGGCGCACGAAGCGCTGTTTCGCCGCGCTTCTTGGAACCGTTGGGTGCGTCGCTTGGTGAGCATTCCCGTGGGGGTGGACAGCGATTACTGGACCCTGCGCCACGTCCAAATTCACCACACTTGGGCCAATGTGGATGGGTTTGACCTCGACATTGAGCCCAATCCTTTTTTGCGCCAAACCCCTTACCAAGCTTGGGCACCGCAGTACCAGCACCAGCATCGCTATTGGCCCGTGATTGCAGCCTTGTCACTGCCTTATCTGTGTTGGTACTCTGATTGGGCGGATCGCTTTGGACTGACTAAAGTAGGTCGGCCCGCCAGACTTCAAGGGGTGCTTGCTTGGGCTCTGTTTATGGTGTCCAAAATGGCACATGCCGGCCTGATGTTGGTGTTGCCTGCAGTCATTTTGGCAAGGCAGGGTACAGACTTGGGGTGGGCTAGCGTTCTGGGCGCCTACGCGGTGGGGCAATTGTTGGCGTCATGCTTTTTGGTGGCGATGATCTTGGGAACACACTGGGCAGAAGTCGCGTTCTTTCGCCCAGAGCCTGGGCAACTGCGTCTGCCACACACTTGGTATGAACACAGCTTCTTGACGGCTTGCGACTGGCTGCCTCGGCCAAGTTGGCTGGGTTACTGGTTGGGTGGGCTGAACCACCATCTGACGCACCACCTCTTCCCTACGTGGAGCCACCGCCACTATCCGGGCTTGGCCAAGGTCGTGGAGCGCGTGGCGCATGCACACGGCTTGACTTACCGCGCATTGCGTTACAGCGAACTGCATGCTGCACAGCAACGCTTTCTGCGCGCCATGGGCGAGCGCCCCGGCGCACCAAACGCACCAAGCACTCCAACCAAACCAATGACACCCCTTTGAGCCCCATCCTCGGGTTGCGCCACCCGATTTAAAAGGCCTGCACCTCTAGCTTGGGGCCGGTGTAGCCTGCGATGTGTGCCCAGGCCCGGTAGACCCAAAATCCTTCTTCGTTGTTGAACCCAAGGCGCATGGTTTCGGGGCTAAAACCGGTGATGCGCCGGGTTTCGCGGATGAAATGGCTTTGGTCGGAAAAGCCGTTGTCCAGTGCGATTTGGGTCCAGTCCAAACGCTTTTCGAGCATGGCATCCATCACCGCAAAAAATACGGCCTCTCCTCGCACGGAGCCCTGCAGTTTGCGCAAGGACCACCCCGTCCACTGTTTGATACGGCGTTCGGACTGCCGCAAGCTGCGCCCCCAGCCCGTGGCGGCAGCGCGCATCGCCAAGGATTCCATCCACGGCGTGAGTGCTTGGGCCCAGTCTTTGTGCAGGCCGTCGTGTCTGGGCTGTTCGGCCGTGCGCTGCTGCCAGACGGGCAACAACGCTTCAAAGAAGTGCTGCACCCGCTGGTTGTCATCGCCGCCGCCTTCGCACAGGCGTTGGCAGGCGGCCAGCAAAACCGGGGGCAATACGTCGCGTGCATCGACCACTTGGTTGTTCAATGCCTGGGGTTCTACCCCCGTAAGTGCCCAGAATGCATCGGGGTACAGAATGACCATGATGGCGTGTGCTTGCGGCCCATTCAAAACATGAATCGGGGTTGTGTAGGGGCCGGTGACGGAGAGGCGGGGCACGGCTTGGCGCGGGGCCAAGGGGTCGAAGTCAACGCCCGCATGCAGCATTTCGGCGCTGCCTTGTAGCAAGCAGTTGATCGAAAACACCGGGCCCGCAGGGTAGTGGCACCAGCGCGCTAGCCCTACCAAGCCCATGCCCATGGTGCTGCGCCCCAGCACAGCGCGCACACAGTCGCTTAAAGCCCAAGGAGGCAGCCAAGTTTGCACGGGCGAAAATTTGGGGGCGTCATCAACATCGGACATGCCCAAAGTATATGCAAGCAAAGCGCGTGGTCCACAATGAATGGTGTGCAATGCAATATGCCTGCGGTGTCGATTCGATTCAAGACGGCAGGCGATGGCGGCTGCAAAATAAGGCCATGCAAACACACACTGCGCTACCACCCGGTCCACCCAGCCCACCCGGTCCACCCACAAAATGGTGGGGCTTGCACCATAGGCGCGCCATGCAGCGCGACTATTTGGACTTTGTCGTGAATTTGCATAGCCAGTACCCTGATATGGCGCAATTTCAGGTGTTCAATGAGCGCATCAGCCACGTTTTTCACCCCGACTGGGTGCGTGAGGTGATGGTGGAGCAGTCTGACGCTTTGATTCGCTGGGAGCGTGGGACCGAGGTATTTAACGTTGTGATGGGGCAAAGCGTGTTGGTGACCGAAGGTGCCTTGTGGCAGCGCCAGCGACGCATGCTGCAACCGGGCTTCACCCCCAAGCGCGTGGCAGGCTATGCCGCGTTGATGGTGTCGGCCACGCGGGCGGCACTTGATGCCTTGGCCCAGAGGCCCGCAAAGCAGAGCGTCAACATGGATGTCCTGATGACGGACATGACCTTGGATGTGATTTTGCGCGCGCTGTTTGGATCGCACCAGGTCACGGACGCACGCCCCATTGCTGAGGCTATTCAGGTGATGAGCCATTCGGCACTCGCTGAAATGCTGCAGTCGTTTTCTTGGCCCTTGTGGATGCCGCTGCCTTCTGTGCGCAAAGTGCGCAACGCCCGACGGGTCTTGAACCAAGTGATTCAGCAGCATATCCAGGCCCAGCAATCGGCATTGCGCGACGATGGCGAAGACCTGCTCACCATGCTGCGGCTGGCCCGCGACCCCGAGCATCCCGACCAAGGTCTGAGCGCACAAGAGCTGCACGATCAGACGATGGTGATGTTCCAAGCAGGCCATGAAACCACCGCCTCCGCCCTGATTTGGTGGAGCGGTCTGATCGCCAAACACCCCGATGTGGGGCAACGCATCCATGCCGAAGTCGACGCCGTGCTGCAAGGCTATGCGCCCACCCCAGCGACGCTGCAACAACTGCCATGGCTGCAAGCCAGTCTCAAAGAAGCCATGCGCCTGTACCCGCCCGCAGCGGTGTTGATGGCGCGCCGCGCTTGCACCGACGTCACCGTCGGGCCGTGGACCCTGCCCAAAGGCGATTTGATAGCTTTTACACCCTATGTGATCCAGCGTGATGCCCGCTGGTTTGATACGCCCAACGCGTTCAAGCCAGAGCGCTTTTTGCCTGGCGCACCCGAGATTCCACGCGGTGCATGGATACCCTTTGGCACGGGCCCTAGGGTCTGCATTGGCCAGCACTTTGCGATGTTGGAAATGGGGCTGATTGCCGCCATGCTGATGCAGCGCTTTAGCCTGCACTGGCCTGAAGCTGCGGCCTGGCCCGAGGGGGATTACGCGATCACCTTGCGCCCCGCCACCCCCATGCGCTTACAGCTCAAGTCCAGAGACGGTGCCGCACACCCAGGCACAAGCGTGCAAAAAGACCCACGTATTCGCATGGACGCCTTCGCATAAACGCATTTACATCAACGCATTTGCATCCCCACTCCAAGCGGGGTCGTGTGCAGTCGTCAATGGAAACAAGGAGACAGGGCAGATCATCCAGCCTAGATGCCTTGACGCAAGGATTGCAATCGGCCTTCCGTCGAGGCGAGCCGATTTTTTCGCTAAGTGAAAAATTTCACTTGCGAATGAAAATGATTCTCATTTAGAATTTGGGAATGAACTCGCACCTCCGCACTTTTGCAAGCCATTCTCCCGATGCTGCCGCGCTCAAGCCGGGCAGGGCAGACCTTGGGCCATCGGCTTTGGGTGTGGCGCGGTTTTCTAGCCATGCGATTTTTGCCGGTGCGCTCGAGGTTGAAATCGAACATAACGGCGTGCTGTACAGGTTGCGCCAGACTTCATTGGGGAAGTTGATTCTGACCAAGTAACAGCGCAAAAACACACGGCACATACACGGCACATACGACATACCGGATACACCCGACCTACCCGACACCCCCGAACCAGCCAGCCATCGCTAGCCAGTCAATAACACCGCTTAAAGGAGCGTTTTATGGCTACCGATCCAATCAATCCCGCTTTTATTGAAGCGAAAACCTTTCTTTGCGCCTGCGCGTTATACGAACATCGCTTGACGCAGCGGGATTTGGCATCCATCAACGCCTTGGTTGATGAATTGACGCAAAGTTTCGGCAGTGTTGAAACCCCGGAGTTTGCCGATGCGTGCAGCTTGTCTGCACAGCAGTTGCCACGGCACTTGCGTGAACTGGCGCACCGCTTCAAGTATTTGCATCTGCCGTGCGGCGCGGTGCTGCTGCGCGGCGTGCCGGTCGATGATGCGGGCATCGGGCCCTCGCCCCAACATTGGGATGCGCCGTGGCGCAATCCGCCGACCTTGCGCGAAGAGGTCACGCAATGCCTGCTGACGGCGGCGCTGGGCGACATTTTTGGCTGGCGCACGCAGGAGAATGGCCGTTTTCTGCGGCACATCGTGCCGGTCGAAAAGGAGCGCAACGAGCAGCTCGGTGGCAGCAGCAGCGTGACGCTGGTGTGGCACAACGAAGAAGCGTTTCATGAGTTCCGCAGCGATTTCCTGTCGATCCTGTGCTATCGCAATGAAGAGCAGGCCGAAACCATTCTGTCCTATATCGGCGACCTGGAGATTTCCGACAATCAGTGGCGCGTCCTGTCCGCGCCGCGCTTTGTCATCTTGCCCGACAAATCGCATTTGCCGGGCCAAAATATCAGCGCCCACTGGCGCCTCGACGACCATGCGTTTGAACATATACAGCGCATGCATGCCGATCCGCAACCGGTTCCAGTCCTTTCCGGTTCACGCGACAAACCGTTCATCCAGGTCGATGAAGCGTTCATGCGTGCGGTCGACGGCGATGTCGAGGCGGCGCAGGCGTTCGAGTGGTTGTTGCGTGCGTTCGATGCCAAGAAAACCGGCATCGTGATGCAACCCGGCGACATGCTGTGGATCGACAACAAGCGCGCCGTACACGGCCGCTCGGTCTACGAACCGAATTACGGGCCGCGCCAGCGCTGGCTGCGGCGCGTCAACGTCACGCTGAACCTGCGTGGGTCATTGCCCTACCGTGAAAGTGCGGTAGCACGCCACATCGTTTAATGAATCAATCCGATGCGCGATGCCTTCCCCATTGCGTATCTGAAGCTGAACGGAGCATATGAATGAATCCCATCGTTACCCCTGAATCCGCTGCGTCCGCTGCGTTGTGCGTATTAAGCAAGCGCGATTTGGCCGCAGTCGATTTTTCGCTCGCCGAAGTACTGCAAACCGTCGAAGGTGCATACAAAGCCTATGCCGCCGGTCTGTCCGCCAACCCGAGAAAACTGACCACGCAACCCGCCGAT
>JBIPME010000023.1:0-10370 GCA_044369275.1 Rhodoferax sp. | reverse complement strand
GTTAAACCTGAAAACTAATTAACAATTAATTGTTAATTGTTAATTGTTAATTGGTTGGTAGAGGGCGATGCTGTGGCAGGCGCTACCAAGCTAATGGGGCCGTAGAACGCTTGCGCCACCGACTTGGTATTGTCACTGTCGGTCATGATGCCAATGCCTATGAGTGGCCCAGGCGCCTCCCCAAAAACCAGCTCAAAATCGGCACGCACATCGCGCTCATAGTCCATCCAGTGCCCTAGCCGCTCTGTGCCTGACTCTATAACCAGTTTGCGAATGCGATCCGTACGTGGGTTGTGCACCACCGTGCCGCTTTGGACCTGGTTGCTCCAGACATACATCAGCGTTGCATACGGAATCGGCTCACCCGTCATGACCCGCGCAAGCTCCGAGAGCATGGTGTTTTTAAATGAAAATCGCGACCGATCCCCATCAAACGCCAACACAATGCGCACAGGCGAGTCATCGGCCTCACTGCGAAGAAAGTCTGCCGCATCAATCAAGGCTGGGACCTTCCAGGAAAACCGCATGCCACGCAACTGCGTCGGCTCCACATGCAAATCTTGACGCAGCATGCTGGCTGACGATTGCGCATACGCAGACATCGCCAAACGCCCATCGACCTCCACCTTCTTGTACTGACTCACGGCTTTACCGGGAAAGCGTTTGTGGTGCCATTGCTGTCCCGTTTGCCACTCCACCAAGGCGTCCGCTGCAACCGTCGGTGCAGCGTCTTCGTGCTCCTGCGCATGGCCCACGGTCGCCATGCTCACCATGGCACCCCAGCACGCCAAACACAGCGCAAGCGCCGTGGGTTTTAAACGAATACCCAAACCAAAGCCCATAACCCCCCCTGCAATCTTACTTTTTTACTTGTTTTACGCGTACTGTTTTCGTTGCTGAGCTTATTTGTGCATGCCACGCTCTTCGGGCTCATCCGTTGAGGTGCTGATCACACTGGTCTGCAAACCACGCGCCTTTCGCACCGCATAGACCACATAGCCGCTGAGTCCATACAGCACGAACATGCCAAAAATAATCGTAGGCGGGTCAATATTGACCAACGCAATCCCCAAAGCCAGCAGCACGATGACCGCAAACGGCACGCTGCGCTTCATGCTGACATCTTTAAAGCTGTAAAACGGCACATTGGTCACCATGGTCAAGCCCGCATACAGGGCGACAAAAAACATGTACCACGCCATTTGATCGCCCTGCAAACTCTGCTCTTTGGCCACCCAAACAGAGCCCGCAACCAAAGCCGCAGCCGCAGGCGATGGCAAGCCTTGGAAATAACGCTTGTCGACGACCCCCGTATTGACGTTAAAACGCGCCAATCGCAATGCCGCACACGCGCAGTACACAAAAGCGGCAAACCATCCCCAGCGACCGATGTGCTGCAAAGACCAAACGTAGGCAATCAAAGCGGGCGCGGCACCAAAAGAAACCATGTCCGAGAGCGAATCCATTTGCGCACCAAACGCACTTTGGGTGTGCGTCATACGGGCTACGCGGCCATCCAAACTGTCCAAAATCATGGCGCAAAAAACCCCCACAGCAGCCAACTCGTATTGGCCATTGATGGCCATCACGATCCCGTAAAAGCCCCCGAACAAGGCTGCCAAGGTAATCAAATTAGGCAAAACATAAATCCCTTTGCGGGGCTTAGGCTGCGGCAAAAGGGGGCTGTCTGAGGTCTGGTGATCCGTATCTTGCATAAAGGTTTCCTGTTTTTTTATCCTGCACAACCGACGCCGCTTTTCAGCGCAACGCCATACTGCTAGAGAACTTTGAGTGTAAACCAGCGCCCTATTGCAATCCGTCTAATTGAAAGCGGCCACAAAAACGGCCCTTAAATAACCCGAAAACGCTAGGTATTCAGTCTCTTCAACTCCTCTTACTTAGCTTCTTCTGCCCAGCTTCTTCTACCTATCCCCTAGCGACTCCTTGCGCCGTTTTTTGCCTACTTGCGTCCTTGCGTCTTTTAAATTCGGCAACAGGGTATGAGAAAAACTCATAAAGCAAGTGCAAAAACATCGTTATTGCACGTGTTTTTTGCACGGATAATTACTTTTGACATTTTTAAAGCCCTTGGAGAACCCCAAAAATGAGCGAAGAAACAACAGGTCGTAGCGCAGCGTCCGGCAGAAGACGTGCAACGGGCCGAAGTGTAGGCACCAGCCGCACCGCCCTATCGACCGCAAAATACCGCCAACTCAAGCACCGCACGCCGCCCACCCCCATGGTGTCAGAAGACGAGCTCGAATCCATTCACAATGCATCGCTTCGCATTCTTGAGGAAATGGGCATTGACGTACTGCATGACGAAGCCCGCGCCTTGATGAAGAAAGCAGGGGCCGATGTGCGCCCAGGCTCGGAGCGCGTGCACTTTGACCGCAACCTGATTTTGGAAAGCATCAAAACCTGCCCCACTGAGTTCACCTTGCATGCACGCAATCCTGAACGCAATGTGCGCATCGGCGGTAAAAACTTGGCGTTTGCCCAAGTCGCCAGTCCCCCCAATTGCTCTGACATGCAAGGCGGCAGACGGCCTGGTAACCAAAAAGATTTCCGCAACCTCATCAAGCTGGCCCAGCGCTACGACATCATTCACTGCACTGGTGGCTACCCTGTAGAGCCCGTGGACATTCATGCCTCCGTGCGCCACCTCGATTGCCTCTCCGACATTGCCAAGCTGACTGACAAGGCTTTCCACGTTTACTCCTTGGGCAAAGAGCGCAATCTTGACGGTTTGGAGATTGCCCGCATTGCACGCGGCATCAGCGCAGAGCAAATGGAGCGCGAACCTTCGCTCTTTACCATCATCAACACCAACTCGCCGCGCAAGCTCGACATTCCTATGATGCAAGGCATTATGGAGATGTCTTCACGCAACCAAATCGTCATGGTCACACCCTTTACCCTGGCCGGTGCCATGGCTCCGGTGACCATTGCAGGTGCGGTGGTTCAGCAAAATGCCGAGGCATTGGCGGGTATTGCATTTACGCAAATGGTGCGCCCTGGCGCGCCCGTGGTGTACGGTGGCTTTACCAGCAATGTGGACATGAAAACCGGCGCCCCTGCCTTTGGAACGCCAGAGTACATGAAAGCGGTCATCTTGGGCGGACAACTCTGCCGCAAATACGGCATCCCTTACCGCACCAGCAATGTCAACGCTGCCAACACCGTGGATGCGCAGTCCGCATACGAGTCCGTGTTCTCCCTGTGGGCGCTGACCCAAGGCGGCGGCAACTTCATCATGCACAGCGCGGGCTGGTCCGAAGGTGGACTCACCGCCTCGTTTGAGAAATTCATTCTCGATTGTGATTTGCTACAAATGGTGGCTGAGTTCCTCACCCCGCTCGACACTAGCGAACCCGCCTTGGCGCTGGACGCGATCCGCGACGTAGAGCCTGGTGGCCACTACTTTGGCACGGCCCACACGCTAGAGCGTTTTGAGAGCGCTTTTTATGCGCCCATGATCTCCGATTGGCGCAACTTTGAAACTTGGCAAGAAGCCGGCAGCCCAACGGCCTACCAAAAAGCCAACGCAATTTGGCAAAAAGAACTCGCCGCCTATGAGCGCCCCCCCATGGACAAGGCGATTGAGGAAGAGTTGGAGGCCTTTGTGGCCAAGCGCAAAGAAGAAGGTGGCGCGCCTACCGATTTTTAAATCGCAAGTTTTAAATCACAACCTATAAGCAACATCTAACATAGCAACCCGAGAAATCCCAAGGAAATAAAAAATGAAATCCACAGCAAGAGTAGTCATCATCGGCGGCGGTGTCGTCGGTTGTTCGGTGCTTTACCACCTCACCAAAAAAGGCTGGAGCGATGTCATGCTCCTAGAGCGCGACCAGCTCACTTCAGGCTCCACCTGGCATGCCGCCGGCGGCTTTCACACCCTCAATGGTGACCCCAATGTGGCGATGCTGCAAAGCTACACCGTCAGCCTCTACGAAGAGTTAGAGCGCATCTCGGGCCAGTCCTGCGGCATGCACAAATCACCCGGTATCATGTTGGCCGACACACCGGAGCGCATGGAATTCTTGAAAATGACCGTAGCGCGTGGACGCTACTTGGGCATGGAAACCGAAATTATTTCGGTCAAAGAAGCAAAAAATTACTTCCCATTCATTGAAGAGCAATACTTCCTCGGCGCTTTGCTCGACCCTAACGAAGGCCATTTAGACCCTAGCGGCACCACCTATGCCTACGCCAAAGCAGCACGCCTTGGCGGCGCAACGATTGAAGTGCAAACCAAGGTCGAAAGCTTGGAGCAAAAGCCGGACGGCACCTGGCGCGTCATCACCAACAAAGGCGTGGTCGAGTGCGAACACGTCGTGAACGCGGGCGGCCTGTGGGCACGCGAAGTAGGCCGCATGGTCGGCGTTGAGCTGCCCGTGTTGGCGATGGAGCACATGTATTTGGTGACCGACGACATTCCCGAAGTGGTTGAATTCAACCAAAAAATGGGCAAAGAAATTGGCCACGTGATCGACTTCGGTGCCGAAAGCTACTTGCGCCAAGAAGGCAAAGGCATGGTCTTAGGCGTGTACGAGCAAGCGGGCGTGCCTTGGTCGCCTAAAAACACGCCGTGGAGCTTTGGCCAAGAGCTGCTGCAGCCTGACTTGGACCGCATTGCGCCTTCGCTGGAAATCGCCTTCAAACACTTCCCCACCCTGGAAAACGCAGGCATTAAGCGCGTGATTAACGGACCCTTCACCTTCGCACCGGACGGCAACCCCTTGGTCGGCCCCGTGCAAGGCCGTACCAATTTCTGGTCCGCCTGCGGCGTGATGGCCGGCTTTAGCCAAGGCGGTGGCGTTGGCTTGGCGCTGTCGAACTGGATGGTGGATGGCGACCCCGGCTTTGACATTTGGGGCATGGACGTGGCGCGTTACGGCGACTGGACCACGCGCACCTACACCAATGCCAAAGTGCGCGAGAACTACTCACGCCGCTTCCGCATTCGCTTCCCCAACGAAGAGTTGCCTGCTGGCCGTCCTTTGCAAACCACGCCGCTGTACGACACCTTCATCGAACAAGGCGCAGTCATGGGCGACTCTTGGGGCTTGGAAACACCGCTGTGGTTCGCGCCTTCCAAGGCCGAGGCCAACGATGTTGTCTCGTTCCACCGCTCCAACGACTTTGAACACATCAAGGCCGAATGCAAAGCAGTGCGTGAAGCGGTTGGCGTCACCGAAATTGCCAATTTCGCCAAATATGAAATCACTGGCGCCGGTGCCGAGGCTTGGTTGCAAGGTTTGATGACCAACACGCTGCCGAAAAAAGGCCGCCTGCAGCTGTGCCCCATGTTGAACCACAACGGCAAAGTCATTGGCGACTTCTCTATTGCCAAAGCCGACGAAGGACGCTTCATGATGTGGGGCTCTAGCCAAGCCCAAGTGCACCACATGCGCTGGTTTGAACAAACGCTGCCCCAAGATGGCTCGGTAAAAGTGACCCCATTCGGCATGAAGCTCATCGGCTTGTCGATTGCAGGTCCGAACTCCCGCGCATTGTTGCAGCGCCTGACGGACGACGACGTCTCCGGCGAGTCCTTCAAGTTCATGGATTACCGCGAGATGGAAGTCGCCACCGTGCGTGCACACGTCAACCGCGTCACCTACACCGGCGACTTGGGCTACGAAATTTGGGTTGCCCCCGAATACCAGCGCCGCCTGTATGAAAGCATCATGCAAGCGGGCCAGGACTTGGGCATCAAAAACTTTGGTATGCGCGCCCTGCTCTGCCTGCGCCTGGAGAAAAACTTCGGAACGTGGTTCCGCGAATTCCGCCCTATTTACGGACCTTTCGAGGCAGGACTAGACCGCTTCGTCAAACTCGACAAACACGAGTACATCGGCAAAGCCGCCGCCATCAAAGAGCAACAAGAAGGCCCTAAACGCACCCGTATTTTCATGGTGGTCGATGCGCTGGACTGCGACGTAATGGGCGACGAGCCTATTTGGGTGGACGGCAAAGTCCAAGGCTGGGTTACCTCGGGCGGCTTTGGCCACTACGTTAACCAATCACTGGCACAGGGCTACGTTCCTACCGAGTGTTTCAAACCCGACATGAAGTTGGAAATTGAAATCTTGGGTGAGCGCCGTCCTGCACGCTTGCAAATGGACCCACCGTTCGATCCCGAAGCAAAACGCATGCGGATGTAATTGGTATATTCATGGACTGTGCAGCAGCGGGTATCAAAGCCCGCTGCTGCTGTTTTGTTTGGTCATTTTCAAGTGTGGGGGAAACGCAGCGCAATACCGCACACTCCATCCAATCAGCAATCGCACGATAGCCGTTCACTGTTCACCCTAGCACGCCAGTATCCAGATACTCCTTAATCATCATGTCAGAAAAATACTCCATCTGGTCCCTCTTAAAACACGCCATGGGCGGACACAAAGGTTGGGAGCGCGCTTGGCGCGACCCGGAGCCTAAGAAAAATTACGATGTCATCATCGTGGGCGCAGGCGGCCATGGCTTGGCTACCGCGTATTACTTGGCCAAAAACCACGGCATTAAAAACATTGCCATCTTGGAAAAAGGCTATGTGGGCTCGGGCAATGTAGGGCGCAACACCACCATCGTGCGCTCCAACTACATGATGGAAGAGAACACCCCGTTTTATGAGCACAGCATGTCGCTGTGGCGTACCATGTCGGACGAGCTGAACTACAACGTGATGTTTTCGCCAAGAGGCTATTTGTATGCGGCCTGCTCCCAAGCCTCGCTAGACGGTTTGGTGCGCAGGGCCAACATCATGCGTTTGAACGGCATCCGTGTGGAGATTTTGACGCGTGAAGACATGATGAAAGAAGCGCCTTATTTGGACTACTCCAACCAAGCGCGCTTTCCTATTTACGGTGGCTTGCTGCAACCCGATGCAGGAACCGCCCGCCACGATGCCGTTGCCTGGGGCTATGCACGCGCAGCAGACCAAATGGGCGTTGACATCATTCAAAACTGCGAGGTGCTGGATTACATTTGGTCCGGTGAAAAAATCGTGGGCGTCAAAACCAGCCGTGGCGACATTGGCGCAGGTAAAGTGGCCATTGCGGTGGCGGGCCATACGTCGGTGCTGGCGCAAAAAGCGGGGCTGCAATTGCCCATTGAAAGCCATGTGCTGCAAGCCTTCGTGAGTGAATCGATCAAGCCTGTGGTGCACCACGTCGTGGTTTGGAGTGCGACCTATTTTTACGTCTCCCAAAGCGACAAAGGCGGCCTGGTATTTGGTGGCCATATTGACCGCTACAACTCCTACGCCCAGCGCGGCAACTTGGCCAATTGGGGCGAAACCATGCAAGGGCTGGTCAGCTTGGTGCCGTTTGCTTCGCGTCTGCGTTTGCTGCGCAGCTGGGGCGGCATTATGGACATGACCCCCGATGGCAGCCCCATCATCACCACCACCCCCGTGCCTGGCCTGTACCTCAACGGCGGCTGGTGTTATGGCGGCTTCAAAGCCACGCCTGCTTCAGGCTGGTGCTTTGCCCATACGATTGCCAACGACAAGCCGCACCCCTTTAATGCGGGCTTCACGATGGACCGCTTTGCCCAAGGGCGATTGATTGATGAGTCAGGGTACGGACCCTACAACCATTTGCAGTAACCCCCACTACAGCACCCCCCACATTAGCCACCGAAGACTAAAGCCATGTTAAGAATCCACTGCCCCTATTGCGGCGTTCGCGACCACGAAGAATTCAACTACTTCGGCGATGCCACCAAAACCTACCCCGGCCTAGAGGCCAGTCACCATGCCGCGTGGGTGGATGCGGTATTTACCCGCAACAACCCCAAAGGCGTTCACCAAGAGTTTTGGCAGCACACACTGGCCTGCCGCCGTTGGTTGGTGGTCAAGCGCAATACCGTAACGCATGAGATTTTGGAAGTCTTGCCTGCCCATGCGCGCGCATTGCCCCGCGCTGCGCAGGCCACACCAGGAGCCGCAGAATGAAGAAAAAAGCATCTATCGCCGGCGCATTGCGCACGCCCCAAGGCGGCCGCATCGACCGCAAACAAACGGTTCAAATCCGCTTTGATGGTGACAATTTAACGGGCTACGCAGGCGACACGGTTGCAGCCACCTTGCTCGCGCACGGCAAGCACTTGGTCGCACGCTCCTTCAAATACCACCGCCCGCGTGGCATTTTGAGCGCCGGTGTGGAAGAGCCCAATGCCCTGCTGACCGTAGGCCAAGGCAACACCACCGAGCCCAATATGGCGGCGACCGTACTGGAGTCCTACACCGGTTTAGAGACACGTACGCAAAACGCATGGCCTAGCGTCGCGTTCGACGTCATGGCGGTGAACAACTGGCTCTCCCCTATTTTTGTGGCTGGTTTTTACTACAAAACCTTCATGGGGCCCACACCCAAGGCCTGGATGTTGTACGAGCATTTCATCCGCAAAGCGGCCGGTTTAGGCAAGGCAACGGAGCTGCCCGACCCCGACCGTTACGATTGGCACCATGGCTTTCCCGATGTCTTGGTCGTCGGCTCAGGCCCCGCTGGGCTTACTGCGGCGCTAGGCGCTGCCAGAGCGGGACTGGATGTGACCTTGGTGGAGCAAGACTTTGTTTTGGGCGGCTCTTTGCTCAATGCCGCCGTAGACAGCGAGCAAGCCCAGTGGCTGACCCAAATGCTGCGCGATTTGGCGGACACGGGCCGCGTGACCTGCATGCCACGCGCTACCGCCATGGGTTTGTTTGACGGCAACACCATTGGCGTGGTGGAGCGAACCGCCCCCGGATTGGTCGATGTGACCGCAGGCGTGCCGCGCCACCGCTTTCATATTTTGCGTGCGAAAAGTGTCATCATGGCCTGTGGTGCCCTCGAGCGCCCCCTGCTGTTTGCGGGCAATGACCGCCCCGGCGTAATGCTCTCTAGCGCAGTCGGAACCTATGTCAACCGCTACGGTGTGATGGCAGGACAGCGCGCTATTTTTTGCACCAATAACGACGCCGCCTACGACGATGCCATTGCCTTGGCGCAAGCGGGTGCCGAGGTGCGCGTGGTGGAGATGCGCAAACAAATTAGCCCTGCGGTCTTCACCTTGGCAAAACAAGCCGGCATTGAAACCTTGTTGGGCAGCACGGTGGTGCAGGTCGAAGGCGCGCAACGTGCCAAGCGCTGTGCCATTGCTGCGTTCAACAGCGAAACGGGCAAAGCGGATGCCGCTTGGAGCCAGCATGAGGTTGATTTGGTGGCCATGTCAGGCGGCTGGACACCTTCGGTCCACCTGACCTCCCACCGCAGCGTGCGCCCCATTTACCGCGCCGACATACAAGGCTTTGTGCCTGGCGGCTTTGACCCTACGCACTTTGGTGCCGGTGCCATGGTGGGCACACAAACCATGGCCAGTGCGGTGCAAAGTGGCTGGGAGGCGGCCAAACAGGCTGCGGCCTTGTGCGGCAAGACCCTGGACGATGCGCCTTACGTGGCACCGCAGGGGCGCGATACGCACCTCAGTTTTATCAGCGTAGGCCCTGTCGTGAGCAGCAAAACAAAGGATAAAACTTTTGTCGATTTCCAAAACGATGTCAGCGTAAAAGACATCGATTTGGCGCACTTGGAAGGCTACCAATCGGTAGAGCACCTCAAACGCTACACCACCTTGGGCATGGGCACAGACCAAGGAAAAACCTCCAACTTAAATGCCTTGGCCATCATGGCAGCACGCCGTGGACTGGGCGTTGCCGATGTCGGAACCACCACCTTCCGCCCCCCCTACTCGCCCACCACCATTGGCGCTTTGGCGGGCAGAAACGTGCGTGCCCACCTCGCCCCGGTGCGCCGCACCAGCATGCATGCATGGCATTTGGGCCAAGGCGGCCAGATGATGGAAGCGGGCTACTGGATACGCCCGCTTTGGTACAACACCCACGGCACCAGTTTGTCTACCGCGTACAAAGCAGAAATGGAAATTGTGCGCAATGGCGTTGGCATTGCAGATGTCTCCACCTTGGGCAAGATCGACGTGCAAGGCCCTGATGCTGCAGAATTTCTCAACCGTGTCTACGTGAACGGCTTTGCCAAACTCGCCATAGGCAAAGCGCGTTATGGTTTTATGCTGCGTGAAGATGGCATCGTCATGGACGACGGCACCACCAGCCGCATCAGCGAAACCGAGTTTTTCATGACCACGACGACCGCCCAAGCCGCACGGGTGCTGAGCCATTTGGAGTTTTTGCTGCAAGTGGTCTGGCCCGAGCTGCGCGTAACCGTTGCATCGGTCTCCGACCAATGGTCGGCCATGAGCGTAGCGGGCCCCAAAGTACGCGAAGTATTCCGTGCAGCCTTCCCCAACGTGGACCTGCGCGACGAGGCATTCCCCTTTATGGGGGTACTCGATACCCAGTTAAC
>JBIPME010000513.1:0-3301 GCA_044369275.1 Rhodoferax sp. | reverse complement strand
GTTGCAGCGAAATGAAATGCAAGGCAGGTGGGTATTTCGCTGGCATGGGATGTTGCTCAATTACATCGTAAAGAGCGTAATAAAGGGTGCATGGCGTATCACTTTAATGGCATACCCTTTATTGGCAGGACTCACAGGTAGGGTCGTCTACGCCGCAAAATTTAATATCGGTTGCGGCATTGGCAGACAGCGTTATTTGCATTTGTGCTTGTTGGGCGATGGCATCGAGTGCGCTGGGTGCGCTGGGTGCTTTGGGGGCGACCATATTGGGGTTGTGGTTGCCGGAGGAGACGGCGTTCATGCGGCCTGCACTGACAGTGGATTTTTCTGCGTGTGTGGCAGACATGGTGCGCAGGTAGTAGGTGGTTTTGAGGCCGCGCAACCATGCGAGTTTGTAGGTGTCATCCAGTTTTTTACCGGATGCGCCTGCCATGTAGATGTTCAGGGATTGCGCTTGGTCAATCCATTTTTGCCGCCGCGCTGCAGCCTCTACCAACCAGCTGGTTTCTATTTCGAAGGCGGTGGCGTAAAGCTGCTTGATTTCGTTGGGCACGCGGTCAATCGGTGCGAGGGAGCCGTCAAAGTGTTTGAGGTCCATGACCATGACGTCGTCCCAAAGGCCTAGGCGTTTGAGGTCGTGCACCAGGTAGCTGTTGATGACGGTGAATTCTCCCGATAAATTGGACTTGACCGAGAGGTTGCCAAAGCAGGGTTCTATGGAGGCGTCTACGCCAATGATGTTGGAGATGGTTGCGGTAGGGGCGATGGCCACGCAGTTGGAGTTGCGCATGCCGTCGGCGGCAATTTTTTTGCGCAAAGCATCCCAGTCTAAGCGGCTGGAGCGGTCTACTTCAACATAGCCGCCACGCGCATTGGCCAGCATGTCCAGGGTGTCGAATGGCAATATGCCTTGGTCCCACAGTGAGCCTTGGAAGGTGGCGTATTTACCGCGTTCGCGTGCCAGTTCGGTGGACGCCCAGTAGGCGTAGTAGCACACGGCCTCCATGGAGGAGTCGGCAAAGGAGACGGCGGCGTCGCTGGCGTAGGGGATGCGTAGCGTGTAGAGGCAGTCTTGGAAGGCCATGATGCCTAAGCCGACGGGGCGGTGGCGCAGGTTGGAGTCGCGTGCTTTTTTGACGGCGTAGTAGTTGATGTCGATGACGTTGTCGAGCATGCGCATCGCTGTGGTGATGGTGCGTTGCAGTTTGGCGTGGTCCAAGGCCCCGTCTTTCAGGTGTTGCTGCAGGTTGATCGAGCCCAGGTTGCACACCGCAGTTTCGCTGTCAGAGGTGTTCAGTGTGATTTCGGTGCACAAATTCGATGAATGGACGACACCTGTATGTTGTTGAGGTGAGCGCACGTTGCAAGCGTCTTTGAAGGTGATCCATGGGTGCCCTGTTTCAAACAGCATGGTCAACATTTTCCGCCACAAGTCGTTGGCCTCAATGGTGCGTGCAGGTTTGAGTTCGCCGCGTGCGGCTTGGGCTTCGTAGGCTACGTAGGCTTTTTCAAAGTCTGCGCCAAACAGGTCGTGCAGGTCGGGCACGGAAGAGGGCGAGAACAGGGTCCAGGTTCCTTTTTCGAGCACGCGCCGCATGAACAGGTCTGGAATCCAGTTGGCGGTATTCATGTCGTGGGTGCGGCGGCGGTCATCCCCCGTGTTTTTGCGCAACTCCAAAAATTCTTCAATGTCGAGATGCCATGTTTCGAGGTAGGTGCATACCGCGCCTTTGCGCTTGCCGCCTTGGTTGACCGCAACGGCGGTGTCATTGACGACTTTGAGGAAGGGCACAACGCCTTGGGATTCGCCGTTGGTGCCTTTGATGCGTGAGCCCAAGGCGCGCACACGGGTCCAGTCGTTGCCCAAGCCGCCTGCAAATTTGGACAGCAGTGCATTTTCTTTGATCGATTCGTAGATGCCGTCCAAGTCATCGGGCACCGTGGTGAGGTAGCACGAGGAGAGTTGCGAGCGCAACGTACCGCTGTTGAACAGCGTTGGGGTGCTGGACATGAAATCAAAGGAGGACAGCACTTCGTAAAACTCGATGGCCCGTGCTTCGCGGTCAGACTCGTTGAGGGAGAGCCCCATGGCAACACGCATGAAGAAGGCTTGTGGCAATTCAATGCGGCGTTTGTTGGAGTGAAGGAAGTAGCGGTCGTAGAGGGTTTGCAGCCCGAGGTAGTCAAACTGCAGGTCGCGTTGCGCATTCAAGGCGGCTCCGAGGCGCTCTAAGTCGAACTCCAGCAATTGTTTGTCGAGCAACTCGAGTTCCACGCCTTGCTGAATGAAGGCGGGGAAGTAATGGGTGTAGGCGCTTGCCATGTCTTTGGTAGCAACATCTTTGCCCAGCACTTCTCTGGAGATGGTGTGAAACAGCAGGCGCGCGGTTGCGTAGGTGTAGTCAGGGTCTTTTTCGATCAGGGTTCTGGCCGCGAGGATGGAGGCTTTGTAGACCTCGTCCATGGGAACGCCGTCGTACAGGTTGCGCATGGTCTCCGCCAAAATGGGTTCGGCTTTGATGTCGGGGCCCAGGTTGCTACAGGCTGCCACGATGCGGGCTTGCAGTTGCACCAGGTCGAGGGGCGTGCGTTGGCCGTTTTCTAAGACGTGCAGCGTGGTGGCTGGGGGGGGCGTCGTATTGGCGGTTTGTTGGGCACGCTCTTGGGTGCGGCGTTCGCGGTAGAGCACGTAGGCGCGGGCGACTTCATGGTGGCCACCGCGCATGAGGCCTAACTCAACTTGGTCTTGTATGTCTTCAATGTGAAAAGTGCCGCCATCGGGGCGCGAGCGCAGCAGGGCGCGAATGACTTGCTGCGTTAACTCGTCTACGGTTTCTCGCACACTCACCGATGCAGCCCCTTGGCTACCGTGCACCGCAAGAAAGGCTTTCATCATCGCCACAGCAATTTTGTTGGGCTCGAAGGGGACGACGGCGCCATTGCGGCGAAGGATGTGGTACTGCTCCAGCAACATGTCTTGGCTATGTGGTGGCTGTGGCGCAGGGGCCAAGGAGAGGTCGTTGAGAGGGCTGGGGCTGTGTGGGGCGTCGGCGATGGCGGTAGATGGCATAGTATTTTCTCGGATAGCAGTATGTATATCTGTGTATACCTGTGTGTGGGTCAGTACGAAATAAGGAGCACTTTCACCATTGCTTTGGCAAGGGCGTAAAAGCGACAAGCCACGCGATTGCATAACAGTCTTGAACAAGAGTGTCACACTATATATGGTGTCTAAACTCTTTGCAACCACTACCTATAGTGGCTTCGCGGATTTCTCGCGGAATTTTGAAAAATGCAAAAA
>JBIPME010000333.1:0-3312 GCA_044369275.1 Rhodoferax sp. | reverse complement strand
TCACACAAGAGCTTAAAGGCTTGCAAGGCAAAAACTCTGCTGTGATTAAGCACATGCGCGTTCGCATCGTCAAAGAACAAACCGAATTTGACCAAGGCAGTGCAAAAATTCATGCCGTGCGGTCTGTGCATCACAAACTGTTGCAAGAGGTCTTCAACCTTTTAGGCTCCAAAACACTCAAAACAGAAATGCTCCAGCTTACGGAGCAGTTATCTAAAAACGGATTAAAAATCGGCGTTAAAAGAATTTATGACGAAACTTTTGAACGCCTACGTGCTAACTTGAAGAAAGTTCAACGGCTCGTTGCCGATATTCAAACGATGCTCACCGCAATGTTCAAACAACTCAATGCCGAGCACGGGTTTTCATTGCAAGCCATCGCCGAACCGCCAATGGACACGTATTTTCGCGACTTGGATTTAACCGAAAACATGCACTTAAAGTACTTGGGTGTTTCCAATGTCTTTAGATTAGCCCAAGCAGAATTCGCCGAGCGTATCGTGCGCGCCTTGTTCACGCGGGTCCGAACCATTCACGAAATTGCTTTGGCTGAAGTGGAGCTCTGGAGCAAATCCGCCGCAGCGCAATTGGATACCCAATTGCGCGAACGCAGACGCAACTTTGCACGCCGGATTGAAGCGGTGGACCGCATACAGCAGGCAGCGGGGGGCTTGGGAGAACGGGTACAAGATATCGAAAAGCAAAAAGCAACCATCGAACTGATCGAAGATAAGCTCGCAGAATTGACCTCTTTTTTAATCAACCCGCCAACTGACGAGCCCATCGCAGTAGACATGCTCAAAGCGTAACCGTGGGAACGATAGAAGAAAGTTTTGCCACCCAGATGGTCACTTGGCAAACCACGCATGGCCGCAACGACTTGCCTTGGCAAAATACACGCGACCCGTACCGCGTTTGGCTCTCTGAGATCATGTTGCAGCAAACGCAGGTAGTCACGGTCAAAGGGTATTTTGCGCGCTTCTTGCAGCGTTTTCCAGATGTTGCATCGCTCGCAGCCGCCGAGCTAGACAGCGTCTTGGGCTTATGGAGTGGCCTAGGCTATTACAGCCGCGCACGCAATCTGCACCAATGCGCGCGCATCATCATGGACCAACACCATGGGGCCTTTCCCAACAACGCACAAACCCTTGCGCAACTCCCCGGCATAGGCCGCTCTACCGCAAACGCCATTGCGTCCTTGTGCTTTGCAGAGCGCGTAGCGATTTTGGACGCCAACGTGAAACGTGTGGTCACGCGTGTGTGCGGCTTTGGTGCAGATCTTTCGGTCACGGCCAATGAAAAAAAATTGTGGGATATCGCCTCTGGTTTATTGCCCAAAGCGGACGTCAGCCCCTCAGACATGGCCCGCTATACCCAGTCCATGATGGACTTGGGCGCCACACTGTGCAGCCCTAAAAAACCATCCTGCCAACGCTGCCCTGTGCAAACTATGTGCGCCGCATCTCAAGCAGGCAATCCAGAACAGTACCCTGTGCGCACACGCAAACTCAAACGCTCCGCGCAATCTATTTGGTTGCTGTGGGCCCAAACCCCAGACCATGCAGTATGGCTCTGCCCACGCCCCACGCCAGGGGTTTGGGCCGGGCTGCATTGCTTCCCGTTATTTGAAAGCGCACAAGCACTAGAACTCGCAGTGCCTGCGCCATGGCGAGAAAAATTAGCCCTGGAAAAAGCATTCACGCATGTTCTTACGCACAAAGACCTGTATTTGCATCCCTATCGCGTAGTAATGCCACGCGAAAGCATGGCGGGCTTGGCAGGTCGCTGGGTAGGCGCAACCGAATGGGGCGCTTTAGGCTTACCTGCACCCATTAGAAAACTACTAGAACCCTCTGCCGCGCTTTGAGACGCCGCCCATCCATCCACATGAACCCGAATTACCCCCAATTCGCAGCGCCTACACTCTAGGTAAAATAAGCAGATATCAAACAACAGACTTGACATGAACACCTTGAACAGTCCTATCCGTGGCAGCATCGTAGCGTTGGTCACCCCGATGTTAGAAGACGGTGCAATTGACTACCCCGCATTGAAAAAGCTCATCGAGTGGCATATCAACGAAGGGACGGATTGTCTATGTGTCGTCGGAACCACTGGCGAATCGCCTACCGTTAACGTAGACGAACATTGTGAAATCATCCGCGTCGCCGTTGCGCAGGCTGCGGGACGGGTGCCTATCATGGCGGGCTGCGGGGCCAACTCAACACAAGAAGCCATCGCACTGGCCCGCTTTGCGAAAAAAGTAGGCGCAAATTGCCAGCTCCAAGTCGTCCCTTACTACAACAAGCCCACGCAAGAAGGCCTGTACCAGCATTTCAAATCTATTGCAGAAGCTGTCGATTTACCGTTGATCCTCTACAACGTGCCTGGTCGCAGCGTAGCGGACATGTCGCATGAAACCGTGTTGCGGTTGGCACAAGTTCCCGGCATCGTTGGAATCAAAGAAGCTACAGGCAACATAGAGCGCGCGATCTGGCTCATTAAAGAAGCGCCTGCGCACTTCTCTCTCTATTCGGGCGACGATCCCACCGCAGTAGCCTTTATGCTCTGCGGCGGGCATGGCAATATCAGCGTCACCGCCAACATAGCACCGCGCTTGATGCACGAACTCTGCATTGCAGCGATAGCTGGCGACCGCAACACGGCAATGGACATCCAAAAGAAATTGTTAGCACTGCACAAAGCCTTGTTCATAGAGTCCAACCCCATACCGGCCAAATGGGCCGCATCCCGTTTGGGCTTGATTCACAACACCCTACGGCTACCGCTCACCCCTCTGACCGAGACGAACCAAGTTATGCTAGAGCGCGTCCTACACGCAACGGGGTTGATTTAACTCAGCCCCTCAACACGAGAAATTTTGTGAAAATTATTTTTAAAACAACGCTGATTTGCAGCGCCATTTCACTCATTAGTTGCTCTTACCTACAAGCAGATAAGGTGGACTACAAGAGTGCAGCCAAACCAGCCCCCCCTCTGTCCATTCCGCCAGACCTCAGCCAACTCAGCAAAGACACGCGCTACAGCATCATTGATGGTTCGGTATCTGCGTCTGGTTACCAAGCCAGCCAAAAAAACGCCGTCAAAGCACCCATCGCAGCCACAGAAATAGGCGATGTGCGCATTGAACGCTCAGGCAATCAACGCTGGCTGGTCGTCAAACGTCCCACGCCCAAAGTATGGGACATCACAAAAGAATTTTGGCTGGAAAGCGGCTTTTCCTTTGCGTTAGACCAACGTGATTTGGGCATTATGGAAACGGATTGGGCAGAAAATCGTGCCAAGTTATCG
>JBIPME010000332.1:0-3320 GCA_044369275.1 Rhodoferax sp. | reverse complement strand
AGCGCGCTCGTGCCCATGCTCGCCAAGGGCAGTGCAGCGATTGCAGATCTGCGCAGCGAAGCGCGGGGTTTGGGCGTTGCCAACGAGGAGAATGCCAAGATAGCGGGCAACCTGAGCGAGTCGCTCAACCATACCAAAGCAGTGCTCACAGGCATGGCCGAGTCCCTGGCCGCGGGCCTGATGCCCGAGGTGACCCGTATTCTCGACAGCCTGCGCGAATGGGTTGTGGCCAACAAAGACATCATCCGCTCATCCATCGGCGGCGCGCTGAAGATTGTCACGGCGATCATTGGGACCATGTGGGATTGGGTTGTGCGCATCGTTGATGGCCTCATAGACGCCTACGACTGGCTAAGCAAGTTCGAAGGCGTTACCTGGCTTGCCGGTGCCGCCATTACCGCACTCATCGCCTACAAAGTTGGCGTGTTCTTTACGGACCTTGGGGCGGCCGTGCTCAAAGCTTCAAATGCGCTTTTCACCTTCAACTTCGCCGCCATGTTGCCCGCGATGCTGTTGGGCCTGATCATCATTTGCGTCGTATTGCTGGTGGATGAGTTGGTCAATTTCTATGAAGGCAACGAAACAATCATCGGCCAGTTGAATAAAGAGTTTCCCGGCGCAATTTATGGCGCCTGGGCTGCGCTGTTCTTGCTGGGTGCTGGGTTTGTGGCACTCAAGTGGAAGGCCATTTCTTCCATGCTCGAAACGATGGCAATCATGGGGCTGTATGCCCTCGATTACGTCAAGCTCGCTGGCAAAGCTGCAAAAAGCTTTGCCACCATGGCGAGGGGCTGGATTTCTGCTGCTGCCACCGCGCTTGCAAACGGGGCGCGCATGGCGATGGCTTGGGTTTCTGCTGCTGGCACCGCGCTTGCAAGCGGGGCGCGCATGGCGATGGCTTGGATTATCGGCATGGGGCCGATTGGCTGGGTCATTGCCGCAGTCATCGCGGCCGCTGGCCTGATCTGGTACTACTGGGACGAGCTGTCCGCTTGGCTAGGCCAGGCCTGGGACATTGCCATGCAATTCATCAAAGACGGCACTGACAAGGCGGTTACCTGGGTCACGGGGCTGTTTGATGACGCCAAGAAAAAAGTGATGGGCTTCATCGATACCGTGGTGGGCGCCATCGGCAAGGTCGGGCAACTGCTGGGCCTGACTGACGATGCCAGCACCGTGAAAATTGCAGTCAGTAGTTCAGCCAGTGCAGGCGCTAATGCAGGTGCTAATGCAGGCGGTAGTGCAGGCAGTAATCCGGGCAGCAATCTAGGCAGCAATGCGGTCAACCCCCTCAACGCCAAAGGCGGCGTCATTGGCGCGGCAGGCAGCAACACCAGCAACAGCAATCAGACCACCAACATGACGACCATCACCGGAACCACCATCACAGTGAACAGCCCAGACCCCGCCAAAGCCGGTCAGGCTGTCCAGAACGCACTCAGCAGGGTGACCAAGCAGGCTACGCGTAACGGCCAATCGCCGGTAGCACAATGAGCAACACCACACCAGAGCAACAGCCAGTTGCCATCATTCGTTCCATAGGCGGGTTGGTGTTTGACGCGGTCTTCTCGGAGACCCACCAAGCAGACCTCGAAGTCACCGACAACCCGGTCGAAACGGGCGTGGTCGTCTCTGACCATGCCTACATGAAACCGTTGACCGTCACACTGAGTTGCGGCGTGTCGGACACCCCGCTGAGCGGCTGGGGTAGCGGCTACACACAGGACAGCGGTGTTGTGCAAGGCAATGGTGACGGCCCCGAATTCTGGTCGCGCAGTGCGCCCCAAGACACGTTTGCATCCAACGCAGGCCGCGCAAAAAGGGCCTTCGAGTTGTTGACAGAGTTGCAAAAAAAGGCCGAACCGTTCGACGTACAAACCGGCCTCAAGCTCTACAAAAGCATGGTCTGCACGAACATCAAGACGATGCAAGACAAGGACTCGGCGAATTCGCTGGTGTTTGACGCCACCTTGCGCGAGGTGCTGGTCGTCAGCACGCAGATGGTGAAATACAGCTTGGCGAAGAAGCCCAAAAAAGGTGCGACCCAGCGTCAGGCGGTAGCGAAAAAGCACAAGGGCGAGCAGCAATGCAAGAAAGTCAGCGTCCAGCAGACCCAGCAGCTCACACCCCAACAAATGGAGGCGCATGTAATCAAACGCTCCTCGTTTCTAGAAAAGGGAATCGAACTGAGTGGCGGTTCGGGGCAAGGTGTTGTGAACTTCTTTAAAGGCCTTTGAAGGATTTTTTAAATGATTCTTGAACTCCCATTTTCAAGCCATCCAGCACACACTTTTGTCACGCAGCTTGGCGACCAAAAATACGGCTTCGACGTCAAGTTCAACGACCGTTCCGGCGTGTGGACGCTGGATTTGTCCGACGACACCACCAAAGAAGTGCTGCTGCAAAGCGTGCCGCTGGTGCTGGGCTGCAACTTGCTGGGGCCGTACAACTTTGGGATGGGCGCAATGCTGGTTGTAGACACCAGCAACCAAGGCAAGGACGCCACGGCGGACGATCTGGGCGAGCGCGTCAAGGTGTATTGGTTCAGTGAGGATGAATTAAACTAGCCCTTTTTATAAAGGGGTTACAAATGGCCATGACAGCGTGCAAAGAATGTAAAAAAGAAGTCAGTGACAAGGCGGAGGCGTGCCCGCAGTGCGGCGCAAAAATGCCAGAAAAAGTAGGATTTTTCAAGGGGCTGTTCGCGCTGATTTTTGTTGTCATCGGTGGGCTGATCATGGTTGGAGTCTTTATGCCACATGGCAACAAGGTGTCCAATACGCTGTCCGGCGAATTCGAAAAGTCCATCAACAACAAAGTTGTTGAGGATGCAAAAGAACAGTACGAGATAGTGAAACGTAACGGCTCCAAGATTGAAGCGTGCTCGCACGCTCAGATGGTCAGTGCTGCGTACGTACAAGCAAAGGATGAGGCGGGGCTTCAGGCTTGGAAACCCACGCAAAAGAAAGACTGCCGGGCCGCAGGTATGCCCGAAGAGTTTCAATAGACGGAACAATCCATTCAACCAAACGCCCTTCGGGGCGTTTTTTTATGGGCAAAACACATGCCAGATTCAACAAGACAGTGGAAACGCCACGCCCAGGTGGTGATTGGCAAAGACGGTTGCGGCCTGCTGGTTGAGAATCTGCGGATCACGTTTGATGTGTGCAAAACCGTGGAGCACACGCCAAACACCGCAGTGATCAAGATATACAACCTCAGCGAGGACAACGAGCGGCGGATTATGACCAAGGGCGAGTTTGACGAGATCATTCTCAAAGTGGGTTACGAGGCAAGCGTGCAGACCCATTCTGACGGCA
>JBIPME010000331.1:0-3321 GCA_044369275.1 Rhodoferax sp. | reverse complement strand
AAGCGGTGGTCCATGGCCATTGCTGCCACCACCGCATTGGCAACGTGCACACCAGTGGCCATGAGGCGGAGCACGCCAACGCCCATAGCAGCGCGAGGGATGCCCCCCACACCACAGCATCCGACACGCACACAGCGCAAGATAAAGCTCTTTACACAGCAACCACGGGGGCACAAGAGCAAGACGGCGACTGGGCCACCATTGCGCTGCCTATCGGGCTGGACTGGCCCAACCGCCCGCTGCGCCACATCGACCACGCCACCGGCAAACCCAGCACCACCCGCTGGCGCAGCCTGCACTACGATGCCGCACGCAACACCAGCCGCCTGCAACTCGAACCGCTCACGGGGCGCAGCCACCAACTGCGTGTGCACTTGCAAGCCTTAGGCCACCCGATTCTGGGCGACGCGCTCTACGCCCCAGCCGCCATTGCGGCCAGCGCACCCCGGCTCTTGCTGCACGCCAGCGAACTCGGCCTGCGCCACCCTGGCACCGGAAAAACCATTGAATTCCATTGCGCTGCGGCTTTTTGAGCCCGTGGGCAAGCGCCTCAATCGCCTTGGATGCCCCCCCTTGGATCAAAACCGCCTGCGTTTGGAAGCCGAATCGAGCTGCTGGCGAATGCGTTTGCGCCGCTGTTGGGCTTTTTCCTCTTCGCGACGCTTGGCCTGGCGTGCGGTGCGGCCCGTTACATCGGACACCAGCCACCACAACAGGGTTAACCCAAAGGGCATTACGATAATGCCCCACGACCATTGCGCAACCGGCGCAATAGCGCACAACTTAAGCAACAGCAGCAGCAAACCCAAAACCAGAACCAGAACAATCATGAAACCCCCAGCCCAAGCGCACCAAAATAAAACAATATTCTACCAAAATTGATTTTTAATACATAAAAACCAAAATGCATATTTTTTACAAAATTTTCCTCTGCTTAGGCTGCCTATGGTTATCACCTGCACAAGCCAACCAAGAACTCGCCACTTCCAAAAACTGCATGGGCTGCCACACCGTCAAGCGCAAAGTGGTGGGCCCGAGTTTTCAAGCGATTGCCGCCAAGTACCGGGGGGACCCAACGGCGACCGCCAAATTAGCGCAAAAAATACGCCTTGGCGGCGGTGGCGTGTGGGGTGTGACGAAAATGCCCTCCAACCCCCAAGTCAGCGAAGCCCAAGCCCAGCAACTCGCGGCTTGGGTCCTGCTTCAGTAATTCAGTAATTCAGTAATTCAGTAATTCAGCAATTCAGTAAGACCGCCCAAGCTGGTCCAAAATCGCGGGGTTTTCCAAGGTGGAAATATCCTGCGTAATCGCTTCGCCTTTGGCGATGCTGCGCAGCAAGCGGCGCATGATTTTTCCAGACCGGGTTTTGGGCAGGTTGTCGCCAAACCGAATGTCTTTGGGTTTGGCAATGGGGCCAATTTCTTTGGCCATCCAGTCGCGTAACTCTTTGGCAATGGCTTGGGCCTCGGCTCCCGTGGGGCGCGGGCGTTTGAGCACCACAAAGGCGCAAATCGCCTCGCCGGTGGTGTCATCGGGGCGGCCCACCACGGCGGCCTCGGCCACCAAATCGGTCTTGGCCACCAAAGCAGACTCAATCTCCATGGTTCCCATGCGGTGGCCCGAGACGTTGAGCACGTCATCAATGCGCCCCGTGATCGTGAAATAACCCGTCTTGGGGTCGCGGATCGCACCATCGCCCGCAAGGTAATACTCGCCTTTGAAGTCGTCAGGGTAGTAGCTTTTCTTAAAGCGCTGTGGATCGCCCCAAATATTGCGAATCATGGAGGGCCAAGGGCGCTTAATTACCAAAATCCCCCCTTGCCCATGGGGCACCTCGCGCCCCGTCTCATCGACCACGGCCGCATCGATGCCCGGAAATGGCAAGGTGCACGAGCCAGGCACCATGGGCGTAGCCCCTGGCAGGGGCGTGATCATGTGGCCACCGGTCTCGGTTTGCCAAAAGGTGTCCACAATCGGGCAACGGCCTCCACCCACGTGGCGGTAGTACCACTCCCAAGCCGCTGGGTTAATAGGCTCGCCCACGGAGCCCAATAGGCGCAAACTCTCCAAGTCGTAGCTTTTGGGGTGCACGGCATCGTTGGCCTCGGCGGCTTTGATCAAAGAGCGAATCGCGGTGGGCGCGGTATAAAAAATAGACACGCGGTGCGACGCAATCACCTGCCAAAACCGCCCCGCATCGGGGTAAGTGGGTATGCCCTCAAACACGATCTGCGTTGCCCCTAGGGCCAAGGGGCCGTAGGTGATGTAGGTGTGGCCCGTTACCCAACCGATATCCGCGGTGCACCAAAACACATCGTCCGGCCTTAAATCAAAGGTCCATTGCGTGGTCAGGGCCGCGTGCAACAGGTAGCCGCCGGTGGAGTGCTGCACCCCTTTGGGCTTGCCCGTAGAGCCCGAGGTGTAGAGCAAAAACAAGGGGTGCTCAGACTCCACCCACTCGGGTTCGCACAGCGTGGACTGCCCGGCCATGGCATCGTCCATCCAGCGGTCCCGCCCGGGCTCCATGGCCACCGGCGCGCCGCTGCGGCACACCACCAGCACATTGCGAACCGACTCACAGCCCCCGAGCGCTATCGCCTCGTCCACAATCGACTTCAATGGCAACTGCTTGCCGCCGCGAATTTGGTGGTCTGCCGTAATCACCATGCATGCGCCGGTATCTTCAATCCGGTCGCGCAAGGACTGCGCAGAAAACCCGCCAAACACCACCGAATGGGTCGCGCCAATGCGGGCACAGGCTTGCATAGCGGCCACGCCTTCAATCGACATGGAGATATAAATCACCACCCGGTCGCCTTTTTTCACGCCCAAGGAACGCATGGCATTGGCCATTTGGCTGGTTTTCTCCAACAGCTCCGCGTAAGTGATTTTGCGCACCTGCCCGTCATCGGCTTCAAAAATCAGCGCCACCTTGTCGCCACGCCCTTGCGCTACGTGCCGGTCCAAACAGTTGTAAGAGGCATTGAGCTTGCCATCGGCAAACCACTGGAAAAAAGGTTTATTTGATGCATCCAAAACCTGTGTGAATGGCACTTTCCAGCTCAAAAACTGGTTTGCCAAACGCGCCCAATAGCCCTCGTAATCGGCAGCGGCCTCTTGCACCAAAGCCTCGTAGGCGGCCATGCCCGAAATCGTCACGCCCTTCAAAAAATCCGCGCTAGGCAAATACACAGGGGCACCACCGGCATCCGTTGCAATCGTCATAGTTGATCTCCTAAATTAAATGAATAATGGGCGTTATCGTCTAACGTTGCACTTACACTGCACTGACTTCAAAATATACAGACCCTAGGCCCACT